>WTIA01000092.1 GCA_011522915.1 Methanobacteriota archaeon | reverse complement strand
CAATGGCACCTTATCTGTCAACTATTGAAGTCGTTGAAGCGACTTCCGGCAGAGCGATGGCATGTACAGGGAATGTTTGCTTGAATGAAGCACTGCCTAACCCTAACGGTTACGATAATGACACTTGGCCTAATGGCGAGTGGATGGAAATCTACAATTCAGGAACAACCCCAGTTGATGTTCTAAACTGGCAATTGGTCAACAAGGCAAGCAAAGTTCTGACCTTTGATTCCTCGTCTATTGTTGGTTTCCAAGCAGGAAATTCCAACACATGGACAATCCAACCGGGAGATTACATGGTAATCGCCAGAAATGGAAGTGCAAATTTCTACTTAACAAATAGTGCAGATTGGATAACCATGAATGACGCTTCAGGAAATACTGTTGACCAAGCATCTTGGAACTCGACAGCATCTGGAGTCAGCCTTGAAGAAGACCCAAATAATGCAATGAATGACTGGATTTCTACAAACACTCCTACACCGGGCTCTGTTAACAGTGCATCTACTGGACCTGTTCCTTCTGACTTGATAATTAACGAAGTCATGGCAAATCCTTGGCCTAGTGAAGATAATGCTTCTTGGCCAGGTGGGGAATGGATAGAGATACTCAACACTGGAACATCCGATATTGACCTAACAGGATGGTCAATAGTTGATAATGCAGGAAATACTCTTCCATTCAATGCTAGCCACCTAGTTGGACCGTCCTCAATAATTGCTGCAGGAGAACATAGGATAATCGCAGTAAATTCAACAACATCATGGGGTGTTTTGAACAATGGAGGTGAATCACTCAGATTGCTGTGGCCAAATGGAACTCTTTCTCAGACCATCTCTTGGACTGATACAGAATCTGGATTCTCTCTAATGGAGCAAGCCGATGGAACTTGGTCTCATTCATCGTTCCCAACACCCGGTGCTTCAAATGCAGCATACTGGGAAGTTGTTGAAAATGGTACATCACCTGTGAAAATTACTGAGGTTCTCGTTAATTCATCAACAGACGGCAGTCCATATCCTGAAGGAGAATGGTTGGAATTACACAATTTAGACAACATGACTCATGACTTAATGGGATGGAAGATAATGGACGGCATGGGTAACGTAACCCATATTGACATGTCCACTCTAGCAAATAACGCTACTCAATTAGGAGCCATGATTGACGCTGATGGAAGAAGATTGGTACAGTTCTTCCAAGGAACGGAGTTATGGAATAACTACAACAGAATCATGCTGATTGATCAAAATGATGTCATTGTACACAAAGCATGGTGGACAAGTGACCCAACCCTCAACGTTTCCTTAATCGAGTCAGAAGACCCCATGGGCGAGTGGACCCCTGCTAGTTGGCCAACACCCGGGCAACCTGAGCCAAGTACAACAACTGTGATTGGTGAAATAGCATTCAATGAAATCCTTCCCGATGCAGTAGGAAATGATACCGATAACTGGCCTGGAGGGGAATGGATTGAACTAATCAACCTCGGAAATCAGACCGTAGACATTGCAAATTGGCACTTCACATCTGGTTCTAGAAATTTCAACATTAATGTACACCAACTGCCGATGAAGGACAATACACTAGTTATGCCCGGAGAAATTGTATTAGTTGCCATCAACGGCAGCCAAGGATTCTATTTACGCAACTCGGCTGGGGACACAATTGAACTTAGAGATTCCACAAACCAAATTATCTCTACCATAACATACAATTCCAGCACTGAAGGTGAATCGAATTGGTACTGGAATGATGATTGGAGTCAGGCACCTTGGGCCACTCCAGGAGCACCTAACCCCACAACATCCCCCTATCTGGGTGATATTTCCATCGAAATTACCGAAATATTAGCTCACTGTTCAGCTGGAAGTATTACTCCTGGCGACGATTGGATTGAAGTACTGAATAATGGTTCTACTCCTATTGATTTGTCTGCATGGCGAATGATATCCAGCGATGGTGACCTCGTGCACATGAGACCAAGTTGGCAATGGAATTCCACAAGTATGATTATTTCTGTAGGAGATAGAGCGGTTTTCAACGTACCCAATTGGTTCATTAGCGGATTAGGCGATAACATAACCCTAGAGGACCCAGATGGTAACCAAGTCGATTACGTAGAATGGAGTATTACTACCGACTGTAAAACAATGGACAGAAATGGACAGATGTTACCTTGGCCTACTCCGGGAGAGGATGAACCTGACATTTCCGACTTCGCTGATGCAGACGACCTTATTTTTAGCAGATTCATGTTTGAAGAGAAAAGCCAGAATACGAATGATGAGTTCTTTGAGATTAGCAATACTGGAGAGTTAATGGCGGTCCTAAACGGATGGACAATTCGCAAAACAACCACTGGAGGTGTGACTTTCAATGGCACATTCACATCAGGTGAAATTGCCGCAGGTTCATCTGTGATAATCAGCCCTGATGCAAACTCTGTCAAGGCAATGGGTGCTACGATGATTCTAGATGCTGATGATGTGATGAACTTCCCTGTTTGGTTGCCAAACAGCGGAGCTACAATCCAACTAATCGCACCGAATGGAGTGATTGCAGATACTTTCGTTTATGGAAATGGACCTACTGATAATGAGGGATGGTCGGGACCATCGATTGCAGAACCTGTAACTACGGTAGATAGGATTCTCTACCTGAGAGGAGATGGTTGTGGAGAAATGCCGGATAGCGATAGCGCAGATGATTGGGAATTGAGATGGTCAGTTGCCGGTGCAAGCCATTTCTGTGGCGTTAATACCTTCACAGACGACACTGATGTCACTCCATTGATTGGTCCAGATGCTGGTTTGAATGAAGTTATAGCTATGCTTAATGGTGCAACAGAATCTATTCATTTACACGTTTACCAACTTCATGATACATATCTTGCAATGTCACTTATCGAGGCTTCAAACAGAGGCGTAGATGTCACAGTAGTAATCCATGAACCTGAAACATGGTGGGGAGATTACAACATCGGACAAAGTTTGGGAATCGCTTGGGAATTAGAAAATGCTGGAATCACTGTAATGCAGTTCACATCTTCATCCTCATCCCCTTACCAGTACATACACTCAAAGATCGCTGTTGTAGATTCTTCTGAGGTTTGGATTGGTTCGGGAAATTGGAAGTCATCTTCCCTGCCAAGTGACGGAATTGGTAACCGTGATTGGGGTGTTATTGTCAACAGCACAGACCTAGCAACAATCGTTCTGGAGAGAATGGCGTTTGATGAAGATCCAAGTCAACTTCACGTAGAGGATTCAACATACAATATGCCTGAATCAGGTTCTTACAATCCACCCGTCTCTTACTCTTTGGGAGCGACTACATCTGCTGTTAGCGGACCTGTAAGTGGCGAATTATTGACGTGCCCTGATGACTGCATGCAAGGATTAGCAGATTTCATAGATTCAGCCGAATCGGAAGTTCTGCTTTCATTGCAGTACTTTGAGATGGATTGGTATTGGGGATGGGGAGAAAACCCGCTACTTGACTCGCTTGAGAATGCAGCAGAAAGAGGGGTTTCAATTAGATTGGTCATTAACCAACACTACGTCAACGACAATCCTGGAATAAGACAGGCTGTCAACGAGTTGAATGACTGGAATGGCGACGTTGAGGCCATCTTAATGAGCGAAAATGAAACCGTCACAAAGTTACACAATAAGGGAGTAATTATCGACGGAGAGAGCGTTCTCGTGTCTAGTATAAACTGGGGAGACAACTCTATTCTCAGAAACCGTGAGATGGGATTAA
>WTIA01000064.1 GCA_011522915.1 Methanobacteriota archaeon | reverse complement strand
TCAATGGGATGTTGATTGTCATTGGAATTAGACTCAACTTCTTCCAATCCTGAATTAGTGGCCACACGAGGGTTGCCCCACCGTGTATACACCTGGAGGCTTTACCGCCACCAACTCGTCCATATACAACGAGTATTTCGTCAGAAGCACATCGCTTGTATCTAGTAACAAGCAATATGATTCCAAATGCAAAAATCAGTCCGAAACCTGCAATAAGCAGGAATAATGTTAGTCCAGTATCCATTCTTTTTCACCTCATTCTTCTTCTGATGATAGTTCATTACCTTCGCTTAGCGGTTCTACAATCAGCGTAGATCCTATTACATCTACGACCTTGATTAATTCACCACTCGGAATTAGTTTTGTTTTGTCTCTACCTCTTGCAAGCAAAGTTCGAAGGGTTCCGTCTACAGCGACTTGAACCTCTCCTTCTTCATTTGGCTTGATGCGAGAATAGACGTGCCCCTTTGCGCCAATGGCGTTGGCGTGCTTCATCGTACCATCTGCTTGCAGGTTGGAGATACCTTTCATCATGTATCTAACCATGTACAAGGAGCCACCAGCCGCAAACCCTCCTGAAATTACTGCGATTATCTCTTGGTCTGTGGCTGAAACAACAAACATTCCAGTCAAGCCAAACATCATTATTGCTGCGGCAATTCCTTGGAGGCTGAATAACTCGAAAGCCAGAGTACTGTCCATGCTGACATCCGTATCAAATGCAGTATCGATTACTCCACCAAGAATATCTCCAACCAGCATCAGTATCATCATTGTGATGAAAAATAGGGAACCGAAAACTGCACAACATACGAATACAATCTCGATAACAGAAGGGGCTGTAAAACCAAATAAATCTGCAATCCACTCGAATATTCCCATTGCGACCCCGTCCTTCGCTATCTTCGTTACTTAATGACCTTATTGCCGTCATTCGATTTGCTAATTTCTTGCTCGATTTTCTTTTTCTCATAAATCGCTACTAATGAAACAGATGCTCCAGCAATTATAGCAGCAATGATGATGTTGATGCCAGCAGCATATCCTATTAGGAAAACCCAAAGCGGTAGAAAGGCGAACAAAAACCTTCTCATGATTGGCCAAAAACCGCTGAACAGTTCGTCTGATGGGTCGCCTCCTACCATCAAAATCACTCAGAAGAAGATTGTACCAACCAAGATTGTTAGAATCCACATCCCAATTCCAAAACCGATTCCTTTTCCTTGCTTAGCCATTTGGTCGGGGTGCACCTCTTTTTGCATGTTTTTCATGGGGTTTAGGAGTAAATCTCTTTGCTCCTGCCTAAACACAACCAGCGCCAAAATGAAACACGCTGCAGCTCCTGTGCCAAAGAGGGTAGTAATGGCTGCATCAACTTGCTCCATCAACTTCAACGACAGCCAAATTTGAGTAACGGCCATCATGAACCAAAGAAAGGAGCCCCTATCTGCGACTGCCATGGTGTTTTTCGACACTCACTCCTTATTGAGAATTCCCACTACGTGTTTGTCGAAATTATACTAAAAGTAGGCTTATTCAAGTACTGGAAGTAAAAGTGAGCACCATGGGGAAGGTGCGTCATGCGGTAGCGGGCAATCCAATCGTTCATTCACTTTCTCCCGTCCTATGTGCATTGGTACATGCCCACCTATCGCGACAAGACGGGGTTGAATTACCAGGTCTCAAAGGCGTTGTTGTTATACCAACAGATGGTGTTGAGAATGCTTTGGCTTGGGGATATGCTGGTGCCCTACCATCTCCGCCAGATTGGGATTATGTGGGCTCTCCTTTGGGCAAGTTTAGAGCCAACACTCTTCTTGAAAGGGCGGTTAGTGCCGCTTGCATAGAGCATCCTGAGGCTGATGGCAGAATACCTAATGCCAACTTAATTAATTCAGATTCAGAATACCAAACCTTTGATGATGAGGAAGTTTGGTTATCTCTGACATCTCCATTGAAGCACCAACTCTCAGCTGCTGCAGTAAAATGCGTTGACAATGCTATGGATATACGCTCTGTGAATTCTCTGAGGTGGGACGGTATCTCTTGGTCAGCAGCATCGACAGATGGCCCTGGTATGTGCATGGTTGCGGAAGCATTCGGAATGGAATCAGGACATGTAATGGGAATAATTGGTGGAGGAGGAACTGCTAGATCTGTTGCTGCTGCTTGGAGTAAAGGAGGGGGTGAGATAAGGCAACTCGATGGGAAAAGATTACTCGATGAGGAGGGGCCCTGGAATCTTTGTGATAAAGAGCCAGATTTCACAATTGATTTTGATAATGATACAGGAGATATCTCTGTCAAGTATCAAAAAATGGAGGGAGATTTCGAATCACGGGTCGAGTTTTTGTCAACAAATGCAGATGGAAGATGGTTGCTTTGCGCCCAGCATCTGCATTCCTGGGCCACTCTTTGGGCGCCACAATACTCAGAAAAACTTCCATCACTTTCGCTTCTAATGACACGGTTGATTGCAGCGGAGGTGCATTTGGATTGAAGCGCTCAATTCTAGTTTTTGCAATTCTAATTTTGCCCACTGTATTGGCCGAAGAATTCCCAAATCAAAATTCAAACTCAGGATTTGTTGGTTGGCAAGAGTCACAGGATGAAAAAATAGGAGAATTTCGTCTATCTTATCCAGCTGTCTCAGATGGAGAAGAAGTTGCTATGGCTCAAAATGGACCGTTTGCTGTGTTAGTTTTTTTCACGGATGATGGAGAAGGAGTACAACAATATGAATGGTTACAGGACGGTATATCTCTCTGGGGATACATTACGTTAGTTGTTGAAGACGAGACAGGTTTTGATTCAATAGATTACACCTTACAAGGTTGGAATAATGGTACAATTTTCTCGGTTCCGGGTGCACAAGGAATGTTTGCCTTGGACCATATTTCAGTTGCTGGCCATGGTACTGGTGCGCACACGGCTGCTGAATTAATGAAGAGCACAGATTATTCAATCGATGGTCTGTTTGGATTAGGATTGGATGGTACGTCCACAGATTACTCAGAATCTGTTATTCTTTCAAGGCCGTCTTCCGCGCTTTTCATGACTGGAACAGCGGATAATATCGCCTCTGCAAATGAGAATGTCATTCCATACCTGAATAGTTGGCCAGGAGCTTGGCAGGTTATGTATGTAAGAGGTGCTAATCACATTGGATATCAAGAGAGTGATACCTTCCTAGAGAGGCTTGTTGATGGCGAATCTGCAATGGGTAGGGAAGGTCAGCAAAACCACGCATTGCAACACATTCTTCCTTACCTAAACCTCTCTCTTCGAGGTGACGATTCTGCATACCAGCAAGCATTCAATCGTGAAGATAAGGCGATATCGAGCGACACTGATGCTTATATCGACGAAGATTTATCCCGCTCAAGGCTTTACAAAATGGAAAACATTTCATCTACTCTGATGTCTGTAATGTTGAATCAATCATTCACGATATCAGCAGATGTTACAATGCGAGATGGGAGTAATGCAATCGGCAATGTAACTTGCATTACTCCAAATGGAGATGCGTTTGAAGGCACTTTAGAGAGTGGGATTGCCTCCTGTGAAATTAACGGCTCATCCTTGAGCCCAGGCCCATCGCTAATCGAATTACAGGTTAGTGACAACTCATTCTCAGATTGGCTTAATTTATTCATAAACAGAATAGGAATGCCAATGGAAATAGTTCAACCAATTCCCGAAATTGTACTTGACCAACATTCCAATGTAACCATTACTGCAGAAACCTTTGCAGTTGATCCGGACGGTGAAGAATTACAGTTCGCTTCCGCAGAGATAGTTGGAGAGAATGAATCAAAATTATCTGTGTCAATCAACTCTACAGATTTAGTAATCGCTCATGTTGCAGACCAGGAATGGGATGGTCACTCTCAACTTAATTTCACTCTAATTACGAGTGATGAGTCAGTAGATTTGGTTGCAAATATTACCGTTTTGCCAGTTGATGACCCAGTATATCAGACGGCTACAATTCCCCAACAAACATCAATTGAGGATGGAAGTAGCATTGTTGTAGATTTTGCAGAATTTGTTTCTGACCCTGAAGGCCAGACACTGGTAGTAAATGCTGTGAGAGATTATCCCGGAATAAGGATTGTATCAACACAATCGACAGTTTTGATCGACCCTCAAACTCATTGGAACGGGGCGGAATTAATCGAATTCTATGTATCAGATGGGAATACTGAATCATTGCAAATCGTTGTACCAATAAATATCCAACCAGTAGATGACAAAATAGAATTCACGAGCGAATCATTTTCGATTGAACTAGATGAGGATTCAGTGAGAATAATAAATCTAGAAAATTTCACAATAAACGTTGATGATGACCAATTGCAGTTCACCATCGATGGCCAATCTGAACTCATCGAGTACTCATTATCAGGCACTGAACTAACTATCGCCCCCAAACCAAATCTGTTTGGAGATGCGACCTACACACTAAACGTAAGTGACGGTTATAATTCAACAACAGCTACTCTCAACATCAATATTAATTCGGTCCCAGATTTGCCAATCGTTGGCATTTCATCAATCGATCACTCTGGAAATGTTCTCTCGATTTTGTGGACTATTTCCGATGAAGATGGCGATGCTGGACTAATATATTCGGTTATGTTTGCAAATAATTCAATCGAACAAAATACTGATTGCACCGGCTTAACTTTGCTAACCTGTCTTACGACAACAAACACAAATCAGGAAGGAACTCACACTGTTGAGGTAAAAGTATGGGATGGAAACGCACAACAATGGTCCAATGTTGCCAGTGGAGAGATTAAAATTGAGTCTATGAGGAACGTCGTCGAGGAAAGCGATTCTGGGTTGGAGTTGGGAGAATGGATAATCCCCGTAGGTGCGGGAATTATACTACTACTGCTGGTAGGTTATGTGACTATATCTCGAAAGGATTGATCACAAAGGAATGTTTCCATGTTTCTTTGGTGGAGACCATTCTCGCTTAGATGATAGAATTCTTAGAGCGCGAATCAACCTCATTCGGCTCTCTTCAGGTTCAATAACATCGTCAAGCCATCCGTTTCTTGCAGCGACGTACGGGTCTCCGAATTTGGATTTATATTCTTCAACTAACTGAAGCCTTGTCTCTTCTTTTTTGTCATCATCAGCTGCAGCGATTTCTCTTCTGTGTATGATGTTTACAGCGCCCTCTGCCCCCATAACTGCTAATTCAGCGGTTGGCCAAGCGATATTGTAATCAGACTGAAGGTGCTTACAACTCATTGCAAGGTATGCTCCACCGTACGCCTTTCTTGTGACTAATGTCATCTTTGGAACTGTTGCTTCTGCATAGGCGAAAAGTAGTTTTGCACCGTGTCGAATGATTCCCCCCCATTCCTGTACCACACCCGGTAGGAATCCTGGGACGTCTTCAAAGGTAACTAATGGGATATTGAAGGCATCGCAGGTTCTAATGAATCTGGCAGCCTTGATAGATGCGTCAATGTCAAGGCAACCAGCCAATACTTTTGGTTGGTTTGCAACCACTCCGATTGTTTTGCCATCAAGTCTAGCAAATCCGATTACAATGTTTTCAGCATAGGAGTTGAAAAGTTCCATGAAGATTCCATCGTCGACGATTTCTTCTATCACCTTGACCATATCATAAGGTCGATTTGGATTGTCAGGAACTAGCGTTGTCAGGTCGGGATTCAACCTATCGGGTTCGTCTGCTGTTAGTTCAATTGGTGGGCTAGATAAGTTGTTGTCGGGAAGAAAACCAAGAATATCTGCTGCTAATGCACAGGCTTCTTCTTCATCGTCTGCGATTAGACAAGCAATTCCTGAACGACTGGCGTGCAGTGTCGCTCCTCCTAAACCTGCTGCATCTACTTCACCGCTGATACATTCAGGAGTTTCAAGCGGAGATGACATGAACAACTGGCCGTGGTCATTACCCAGGATTGTGAAATCGGCTAGGCTTGCACCAAGTGCAGAAACTCCTACCACTGGCCCAAGGACCAGTGAAATCATGGGAATGCGTCCTGAACATTGAACCAATCTGTCCAATAATTCACCGGTTCCACCTAGTGAGGCAATACCGTCTTGAGCTCTTTGTCCTCCGCCGTCCCAAATTCCTACTATCGGAACTTTTGAGCGTTCTGCCATTTCAACCACTTTGGAAATTTTCTTTGCATGCATCTCGCCCATGGAACCGCCGTGAACGGAGAAATCTTGGGCGAAGCAGTAGATTCTGCGCCCATCAACAGTGCCATGACCACATACGACTCCGTCTCCTAGAGTCTCGTGCATGAACATGCCATGATCTGAGGTTCTGTGGGTTAGAAATGTGTCAATTTCGACAAATGAATCCTCGTCTAGGAGGTTTCGGATTCGGTCTCTTGCAGTTCCTCTACCCGAGGCTCTGATGCTTTCTTGGCGTTTTAATCCGCCACCAAGGTGTACCTTCTCACGACGGTACTTCAAGTCCTCGAGAGCATCGCTCGAATCCCTTGACATAGTTATTCCACCTCTTTACGGTTCTTCATTAAAGCGGTCACTCTCTAAGTGAAGTATTATTCTCTCCACAGAGATTTTCTGATAAAATTCCTAAGTCGATGTCATTTGATAAAGCCCAGTGAACTTTGGTTAGTAAGGCTTCAGGAGAGGATGTTGTTGCGTGGCCAAGTACTCCGATTGCTTGTTGGTTTCTTCCCTTAGAATATACGTTCAAATCTACTGGCCCGTTGATACATTGGTTTGCAATAATTATCGGGATTGATGAGGATTTAATTGTCTTGTACAACTCATCGTTCTCTGGTGCATCACCATTTGGATTTTCTATCGGTAAATGACCAAGTCCTGTTCCGTGAATAATTATGGCGGAGTATCCCGATGATATTGCAGCATCGATTAGGTCGCCATGAAGGTGTGGTCCGGCTATGAATTGAGCAATTTTAAGTTCGGGATTGAACTTTGTAGGTTGGTGAATTTCTCTGTTAGATGCAAGTGTTGTAGGGCTGTGAGACAGCCCTTCTCTAGTAATCGATATCTCACTGATTCTTTCTCCATTGACCATTTGGAACGCATCCCTCCGTGTGGAGTGCATCTTCCTGACGGCAACGCCTGGACTTACTGCGCAGACTCCGTCTCCTGAACCTGCATGCATCACAGTAACCGCAGCATCTCCTTCTCCGGATACTTCAGGGCCATTAGCTGCCCAATAAACGGCGGATAGGAGATTTTCAGTAGCATCTGAAGACGCTCTGTCAGAAGAGCGTTGGGAACCTGTGAATACGATTCGTCCAGCAGGTCTACCTCCTTTGCCAGCAAATGCGAATGCCAGAGCTGATGCGCTGACGTGTAGAGTATCTGTGCCGTGGGTAATCACGACTCCAACCGAACCGGAATCGAATGCTTCTTGACAGGCGTCTATCATTTTGTTCCAATGAATTGGTCTTATGTCATCGGACCACATATTTCCTAATTTTACAGCATCGATATTTGCTATGTCTAGGATTTCTGGGACACTTGATAACAATTCTTCAGGTTCGAATCTAGCGATTACAGCGCCGGTTGTGTAATCCACCTTTGACGCTATTGTTCCACCTGTGTGAATAATCGTGACCTTTGGCAATTTTGTGTTTTGCTCTATTGTCGTGATTGTTGTTTCAATGGAATCAGAATCTCCGATTTCTTCTATTGATTTCACCATGTCAATTGGATGACTAATATTGTAACCGTTAGCCAGTTTAATTGTTAGATGTCCCTGTGCCGCTCCTGGCAAAACCACACCAGCATGGGACGTACTACCACCCGGGCCTTCAGCGAAGACTTTGACTCGTTTGCCAATCGACGGCATCTCTACCATGAAGAAGCCTAGTTCTGTAACCTCTTGAATGTTGGTAGTCCAATCTTGGTCGATGATGACAATCTCATAGCCTTATCAATTAACCAGAATATGGCTTCTGGGTTTTGTGTGGCAAATAATTCCTGAAGATTAAAACGATTGAAATTAATCTTGACCGACTAGTTTGTAGTCGTCAGATAGAGGGGTTGCTCCAGTTTCCATCAGGATAATTTTACCATCTTTGAATCTCATGAATGACATTACAGCCTCTGAATCAGATCCGTTAGCGAAATGTACGATTGAATGAGCAACTCCAACTTCATCGTTCTCGAATAGTATTCTTTCATTTTCTGATTTTGGTGCGCCATCCCCACCTGCAAATCCAAGAATGTCAGATTTGCTCATTGTGATTCCACCGACGTGTGGGTTGAATACACATTCGTCGTGAATAATTTCTGCAAGAGCTTCAACATCTCCCTTTTCCCAGGCCTCATTGTACGCTTTGATAATTGACATCATCTAGCGCACTTGGATTGAGCATATAGTTTGATTGAAAGTATAACATTGGTTTAAATTATCAATTTCTAATTAATCACCTTCAGCGGGCATGGATGAGTGGTGAAGTTGAATTCTCAACCTACCCTCTGAATCGGGTATGTATCCAAATGTATACTCGACTTTTACTTCGTCTCCTTCCGGTGATGTGAAAAAGTAATTCCCCATTGCGATTGCGCTATCATCCTTAACAATCACATCAGAATTTTCGAATCGAACATTAGTCCAACCCTTGATTGCGAATCCTTTGTCTTCAGGGCATGCATTATTTGAGGCAACGAAGTAAGACAATGCGCTTTCAAAGTCAGGGCGGAATTGTTCTACCGCTGCGAGGGTTGGTTTGAACAGTACCGTAGAGGTTTGGTATGCATACAATGTATCCACATGGTTTCTTGCAATTGAAACAAAATCATCACCCGATGAATGTGCTGATGCTATGGCTACTATTCCGTCTCCCCAGGCTTTTTGGGCAATCTCAATGTCTTCTAAAGTAACCATTTATCTCCCTAGCCGTACTTCATTGGAGGAGATACAAAGTCTTTCTTAGACATCAATCTTCCATCATTTCGGCTTCGTAAACTTCTGGATCATATTCTTTGTTTGAAAGAATAACGCGATTGTTAGATTCCTTTAGAGAATAGCCAATTCCGATTAAACCAACTATCAAGATCAGTGAAAGGAAAGACATCGCAAACGGATAATCCGAGTACATGTCTGCTAGTGAAGAGAAGAATCCATCGTTATTTTCCTCTCCTCCCATGTCTTTTGGCTTGATCAATGCGACAACTGCTGCTTGGTCGTAAACTAATCTGGTGAAGGTTAGTTTACCATCATTATCCGAATCATATACTTCTGAGGGAAGAGCAGGGTCTAAATCTGAATAGAAATCAGGCCTCTGTTCAAATGCGATATCAACGGGTTGACTCAGGTCCAAAGTAAGCAATACATCCACAGTGTAAGGTATTCTTGATTCGAAGAATTCAGGGTCTTCAAGAACTCCAAACAATGTCACCGCTTGCCCTGTTACATCGAAATGTGCCCATTTGCCCCAGTGTGAGCTATCGACGTCTAAATCGTAATACCAAGTGTCAGCGATTCTTACTCCCTGTCCTTGACCATCATTAGAACCATCTTCACCAAGGTCAATCGAAAGTTGAAGTTGACCCGCTTGTGCTGTTTCAAGTTCGAATTCTGAAGCGGCAAATGTAGCCTCAAGTCTCTCTGTGCCGTTTGGAATCCACACGTAGTGGGAGTCTTCTGTATAGTATACAGCACCGTTTGCTCCGTTATTGAAGTGGTTCCAATCTCCCTTCCATGAATGCTTTACTCTATCTGTATTGACTGGAATACTTGCAACACCCATCATTTCTTGATAAATTTCGTAGGCATCCCATACATCGTATTCTGGGTGTTCAACAAAGCCATCACCGTCTTGGTCTCTCATCAGTTGCAATGTCCTTGCAAGGGCAACTGCGGCATCTGTATCTGTCAATCCATGACCAACTCGCCAATCGTGACACTCTCCTGTAGCGCTTCTGTAGCATTCTTCTGGAATATCAGCACAGCCATCTTCATCGTTACCTGCTTCACAGGAATTTGCCATCCCCTCATATCTAGCGGTTAGTTCGAGAATCAATTCAAATTCGTGAACTCTGCTATAATTGTCATTTTCCCAATTTTCGTACTGTGCATAAGCAGCAGTTCCATCGCCTCCAACAAGACTGTCTCCAAAGTCGTGGTCATCTCTATGGTAATCTGCCACTCCAAGGGAAGGCGCAGCATTGAGTACCAAGCCTGCGATTCCACCGACGTGAGGTGTCGCCATCGAGGTTCCTGATATAGCCATATAATACAGGTCGCCCTGTGTTCTTGTAGAAGCATCAATTGCAGTTCCTCTAGGTGCGGTTGCCCAAATATCACGGCCAGGTGCACCAACATCAGGCCATGTGTGCTGTTGATTCATACATCCTCTTGAGGAGAATGATGTTACTGCAGTTCCATCATGAGTCAAGGCAGCTACAGATACTGCTGAAGGCGTATTTGCGTAAACGTTGGTTCTCAGGTCACCAGAACACTCGGCACCTGATCCACCAGAGTTGGAGGCAGCAAATATTACTGCAACTCCGTTTTCATAAGTGAGTCTGTCTGTAAGTTGAGCGATAACACCTTGCGGGTTGTAATCTCCATCGGTACCCCATGAATTAGAAACAACACGAATATGATGCTGGTTTTGGCCAGGAACCGAGTGAGCATAAGTCCATTCTAGCCCTTGTTCAGCAGCGAAAATAGATGCGCCATCTCCTGTTCCTAAAGCGACCAATTGTCCACCTTTTGCAACACCTGCTCGTCTTCCGCTGGATGCATCCCCATTGCCGGCAATCGTGCCTCCAACGTGGGTTCCGTGGCCTGAGGATGTATCCGAATTTCTCGTTTCTGTCCACCCTACTCCGTCAAATTTAGCAGAATAGATCGCCTTGTCACCAGTCCATGGTTCTAGATAATCATAATCAGGATGTCCAGCATCTACTCCAGTATCCAAGTCAACGATTGCAGTGCCATCGCCGTCCCATTCTGTGAATGATTGGTCGATTTCATATTCGACTTCGCCAGTAGGTGAAATTATTGCTCTGCTCCATGAATCTGTTGCTGTAACAACGTGGGTCGTCTCGTGCATCATGATGCCAGCATCAGTATTTGTTTGTCCTCCCCATTCTGAGGGCAGGTAGAAGAAATCAAGTGGCTTATCGAGTTCTAGATATTCGATTCTATCCCAATTAGACAACTCTCTAACTTCCCCAATAGTACCTTCAACCAATCCACCGTCTACCAAAGGTGCTCTACCTACTAGGTCAAAACCTAATTCCGCAATTCGACTTTCATCACTTTCAGTCATTGGGGAATTGAGTTGAAAAATAACTGGAATTATTTTTGAGTTATCATAGGTTTCTAGTTCTTCCAAAAGGTCGTCATTCATCTTGGTGAAATCACCCAATGGATTGACACCATCTGCTAAAGGAGATGCAACTGCGCTAAGCATCAGCAATTGGATGAAAAGTGCGGAGCAAATCACATAGCGTCTAGGCGATGCCATGTTCACAAATTCAAAGCACGATTCTTATAACGATATTGAAATTTTGAATCTTCAGTATCTTACTCATTACCAAGGAGGTAATTCTTCACTAGGGCGTAATTGCCTAGAAAATTGAAGTCATTTGAAATCAGATTTCGTGAATATCTTTCGACTTGTTATGGCTCCAATGGTATGCTAATTTCAATAGGTCAAGGTAATGACCTTGTCCGTCTTTGACTAGCTTCTCATGGAGCGGGTCGTTATTGATTAGAACATCTCCCCAAACATTAGCAGAAGTTCCTTTCTTGCCCTTTGGTAAGTCGAAAACTTCTCTGGTTGTTGGCTCTAGTAGGTTCTTCCAAACTACTGCAGGATTTACAGCCATTGTAACTTCAACAATAATTTCGTCCTCGCTTAGACCGGTTCCAGTCTGCCAAGAATCTTCGCCCATGTCTGCAAGGAATGGTAGACACAAGTCGCTGATTGATAGGCCAGTCATTGGGTCTGCTCCTGTCATGTTGGCGAATGCTTCTCGCATGCGTCCTCTGTCTGCACCTTGTGCTCCAGTGATTGAGCGCAACTTGTCTATTGAGGTAGGGACAAGGAAGCGAATGTCTGTGTAGTAGACCAATGCTTGAGCGGCTCCGCCTTCGGTAGGTGCGAAGATGTGAGAGAACGGTTGAGCACCGCCAGACTCGCCAAGCATGTCAAGCGGGAATAGTGTCTTCAGGGCATTTGTTGCGACCGATTGGACAACTCTTCTAATCAACCTCTCCGGAGCAGCAGATACATCGTTGAATGTCTCCATATACTCGTCTAGGTTCAATACATCGTAGCCGCGAACAGCAAGGATGGAGTGGACATTTGGTCCAAGTTTCTTGCTGTCACCGATTTGAGCCTGACTAATCCATCGAGCGCCCTTTGCTTGGTCGCTAGCGGTAATCAAGTCAGCGTATGCCTTGTATCTGCGAGTAACTCTGTTCATGAAATCTGCTTGGTCGAGTTTTGTGAAAACCGTTGCAGCGTAATTGGATTTCAATGCATGGTCGGCGACCTGGCTGGCATTCACACAAGTCAAGAGGTTACCTTGATCTTGTGGGTAAATCAATAATCTACGCCTCTTTGATGCGCCACCGAGTGTTCCAATGTTCGGGTCTGTAAGCAAATATCCCAAAGTCCCTGTAACCTCGAACAAACGTGCATACTTGTCTTCGTCTGTTGCGTTCTTAATCCACTCATCTAGTCCTGGTTCAATGCAATGGAACTCTAGAGGGACCATTTCAGAACCAGCACCGAACATCTGTCGAACAGTAGATGATGACATCATTCCCATCATTGTGTAGAGTGAGGTCTTTCCTGTTGTTAGGTAGACGTCAGTAATTCCTTCTTCACCAAAAGAGATACGGCGGTCTGGAAGATTTACTAGCAGATTGAACGCAGTTGCTGTGTCTCTGTTTCCGTCAACTGCTGGTGTAATCCACGTAGTTGGCTTTGTCATCAGATAACCGCTTGCATCCTTTCCGAAACCAGCAGGTGAGTATCTAATCCAACCAAATCTGTTGTTGAATGCAACTCCTCTGTGCATTAGCGATGGGTAGTACACTTTGTCCTGAGGATCTGAATCCGGTACGACTCCTCTGTGGCCAAGTCCCCACAGGATAGGCTCCCATTCTGCGCCGCCGTCATCGTATCCGCCAGAACCCAGCAGTGGATGATTTTCAGACAATGTTTCTCCGGTTAGTAGAGAGCCTCCAAGCCTATCTTCATCACCGGTTGAACAGAAAAAGAAGGTTTGTGTGGTTACTAATTGCTTGGGTGTCCACATGTTTGCGTTAACTACAGTCTTCTGCTTCAAGAAATCAGAGATTGTGCTAATTCTTCTTTCAAATTTGAAACGGTCAGATTCAATCCAAGTTGAACCAAGAATAAGATTGGTGTTCAGTAGCTTTGGTACTCCAGGGCCGATGTATCTAGTCCTAGGGTCTGCCTTTGTGTTATCTGTTTCATGCACCATTTCCCATGGGCCCTTTTGTGGAACGTATTCCAAAAATTGCTCGTAGTCGAATGGCATTTTTTGCGCTTCTTTGACAGCGTCCTCAACTTTATCCATCAACTGTACATATGTTTCAGAGGGAGAAACTCTCCCGCTTTCCTGAAATTGCTTCTGCGATACTGCTCTATGTTCCCACATTTCTTTTCACCTCAAAACTTCTTTTTCTTCTTTGGAGTTTCATCCTCTACAGGTTCTTCAGTATCCTGCTCTTCAGAATCATCGTCTTCTTTCTCAGAATCCTCTTCTTCGTCTTCGGATTCTTCAGTCTCTTCTTCTGCTTCATCTTCCGCAGTATCTTCCTCAGATTCCTCTTCTTCAGAATCATTTGAATCGTCTTCACCCTCAGAATCCTCTTCTTCGTCTTCGGATTCTTCAGTCTCTTCTTCTGCTTCATCTTCCGCAGTATCTTCCTCAGATTCCTCTTCTTCAGAATCATTTGAATCGTCTTCACCCTCAGAATCCTCTTCTTCTTCGGATTCTTCAGTCTCTTCTTCTGCTTCATCTTCCGCAGTATCCTCTTCTTCAGAATCACTTGAATCGTCTTCACCCTCAGAATCCTCTTCTTCTTCTTCGGATTCTTCAGTCTCTTCTTCTGCTTCATCTTCGGAGGCTTCAGT
>WTIA01000028.1 GCA_011522915.1 Methanobacteriota archaeon | reverse complement strand
ATAATCAACAAATCTCATGAGGCTGTAAAGACCACATTGACTAGTGAGATTAGAGATAGAAACAATGATTCTCGTGATAACTTAGTCGCTGTGCTGAAGGCGCTAGGAGAAGAGCAGCAAAAAATGCAGAAGTCTCTAGGTGAGGAACAACAAAAGCATCTGGCAGTCGTTGGAGAAAATATATCGAAATTACAAACTTCGAATGAAAAGAAACTAGATGAGATGCGCAATGTAGTTGACGAGAAATTGCAGACAACTTTAGAGAAGAGAATCGGAGAATCTTTCAAGTTGGTTAGCGACAGATTAGAAGCGGTTCACAAAGGACTTGGGGAAATGCAAACCTTGGCAACCGATGTAGGGGGATTAAAGAAAGTCCTCACGAACGTTTCCACACGAGGAGCAATGGGGGAAATACAAGCTGAGAGAATACTTGAACAGATTCTAGCGCCTGCACAATACAGCAAGAATGTCAAAACCCATCCAGAGTGCAAAGGACAAGTTGAATTTGCAATCAAACTGCCTGGAATTGACGGCAATATGGACGACCCAGTTTGGTTACCTATCGATTGTAAATTCCCTAAGGAAGATTATGAGAGACTTTTGGATGCTTACGAACTTGGGGACAAGAAGGCTATCGAAAAAGCATATTCGACTTTCGAATCCAATGTAACCGCTAAAGCAAAAACGATTCGCAAGGAATACGTGTCAGCACCACATACAACAGATTTTGCAGTAATGTTCTTGCCTACTGAAGGGCTGTATGCTGATGTTGTAAGGCGACCTGGTCTATTCGAGGCATTGCAACGAGATCATCAAATCGTCGTCACAGGCCCCTCCACCTTAGCCGCATTCGTAAATAGTTTGCAAATGGGATTCAGAACACTAGCACTCGAAACTAATGCTAGTCAAGTCTACAACGTCCTTGGCACAGTCAAGACTGAATTCGTTAAATTTGGAGAACACCTTGGAAAACTGCACAAACAACTCAACACCGCTGCGAACACAATCGGGGGAGATGGAGAATCGATTCAAAGAAGACTCAGGGCCATGGAGCGTGCACTGAAAGAGGTTGAAGCGCTAGATTCTCCTTCAAATGATATCATGAACCTACTCGAAGATTAATCAACAAATAGAACCCCGCAGGAAATATGGAGCACCCTCCAAGAGTGTTGTATCTTGAGCACGACGGGAAAGTTTTGCTCGTAGATTCCGATGGTAACGGTCCTCACAAACCCGTTATGAATCGTGTTGGGAACACAAAATTTAGATTTCCAACACATGATGAAGTAGAAAAAATGGGAATCACTTGGGAGTCAAAAAATACGTTCAATATTTTGGGTTATCAAGTAACAAAAGCACACCCAGAAGTTGAATGGCCAAAGCATTGGGCGTGGAAGGATGAATGCATTAGTGATGATGCAGTGCATCCAATTGCTAGGGAATCAATTTACAGGTCAATACATCGTTTAGTATCGAAGGTAATGGTACTAAATCCGCAGGGTCAAGTACTGATGGGTAAAATTGAGCGAGGTCATTTCGTTGGCCACTGGACTCTTCCAGGTGGATACATGGACCATGACGAACATCCAGCGGTTGGATGCGTTCGAGAGGCTTTTGAAGAAATGGGCATTGAAATTGAGTTAAGTGAAGATGCCCCAGTTATCACTCAAAGAATATTCACAGATGAGGGAATTTCATTCGTTTCTTTCACATACAAATCTAACTGGGACGGAAATGATTCTGAAATAAAACTCAAAGCAAACGAAATTTCAGAGTTTGAATGGCTAGCGCCGGCTGAGGCTATTTCTCGAGCGGTCTCAGGATTTGATGTTGAGGCACTTAAACTCCTATGAGTTTCTTTGCAGCCTGTAAGGCATCAGTTAACCCTTCGGGATTTGAGCCGCCGCCTTGAGCAAAGGTTGGACGACCTCCTCCTCCTCCGTTAATATGAGATGAGATTCCACGAAGTATGTCTACTGCATTGTATTTTTCACTGGCAATAGTCCCTTCTGTAGTAGCAACCATCAACTTCCCACCACCCTCCTTGCTTCCTAAAACAGCAAGCGTAGGATTTCCAGAATCTAAGGTCAACTCTTTCAACATCTTTGTCATCTGTTTCAAATCGCCATCCACCTCCATTACAACTACCCTTACACCGTCGATTTCAGACATGTCATTGCCGCTACCAGAGGTTCTTAGCCTAACAATTTCAGCTTCGAGTGCTTCGATGCGTTTACGTTGTTCTTTCCATTCTGAAAAGAAGCGATTAGCAGTTGCTGGTAGTTCATCAACAGGAACTTGGAATACATCTGAAGCATCCCTTAGGATTGATTCTTGATTTCGTGCATAATCCATCGCAGCTTGTCCTGCGACTATGTGTAGCCTTTCAACACCGTCTTGAACAGCATTCGATCTTACAATCCTAATCTGTCCGATTCGACCTGGTTCATCATGATGTGTTCCTCCACAAGCCTGGATGTCATGGTCGGAAATTCGTAAAATTCGGATGTCGCTACCTTTTGGGGCTCCACCTTGATACAGGTCAAATCCAAATTTCCTATCCGCATCCTTGCGGTCTAGAGTTATCTTCTCTGTTCTAGCCACGCTTTGAATTACCTCATTAGCAAGGGATTCAATAGCGTCTAAATCTGAACGATTAAGTCGCTTGTGATGTGTGATATCTAACCTTGCAGATTCTACTGATTTATTTGCTCCTGCTTGATAGATATGGGGTCCTAACAATCTTCTCGCAGCTCCACCAACAATGTGAACAGCCGTATGATGGTCCATCAACTGGCGCCTTCTATCCCAATCTAGTTCACCATGAATCATGTCTCCAACTTCAAAGGAACCATCTGTAAGATGGAAGATTAATTCACCGATTTTTCTAGTATCCAAGACCGAGTGTGAGGCTGAATCACATTTCAAGGTTCCATAGTCGGCTTCTTGTCCACCTCCTTCAGGATAAAAGCAAGTTCTATCCAAAATAACTCCGTGAGTTGCTCCTACCGGGAGGTCATCACCGATCAGAGGTAAACATCCAAGGACACTAGCCTCGAAGTTTTGTTGAGATACATCGTCATAGTAAAGGGCAACCGTTGCAGGCAATTCTGGAACCTTTTCGACTAACGGTTTCACGCTAATAGCCTTGGCTGCGGCTTTTGCCATCGCTGCATGTCTCTCAGCCATCTCTGCATTGAATCCAGTTCTTAGACTGAGATTATTCCAGCCCAAGTCGTTTGCGATATTTATCACCAAATCAGGTGCAATTCCGTGACTATCATTGATGACAAACAAAATTTCGTCAGGCAATTCCATCGCTGATTGAGGAACATCCTTTATTGCAGTTTTAACTACTTGAGTTCCCTTTCTGAGCATCTCATCATATCTTTCTTCCTCGCCCTTCAAAATTGTCAAAAGACCTTCTTGAGTTTGTTTCATTCTTTGCGTTGAATAATTTACTTCAAGGTGGTGAAGGGCTAAATCTGCTAGACTAATTTTCAATCCTAAATCATCACGCATTCTGAGTACTCTTCTAGCAATCATTCGTGCAAGATAACCTGCTTTTGCATTCGATGGTACCAAACCATCTCCCAGCATATTAGCCAATGCATGCATATGGTCTGGAATAGCATAAATCTTCGATAATGGTTCAGTAATCTCATCAAACAATTCAGAATTTATGTCGTGACCCCTTTCGGCTAAACGAGACAAAAACACCTCTTTCATTCTCTCGCCATCACTTCCAGCTTCGATATTCATTATTCCAAACAGACGGCTCATTTCTCCTAGAAGGGAATCCATCGCATCTTGACTCATGTCGAAACTTTCAGCTGAGAAACCAGCTTGCTCCTTCAACCAAGAGACACTCTCTGGATAAATTGCTTCGTATATTGTTGGAGTTCCTGCTGCAGCCCAACAAAATCTCTCTAGGCCGTATCCAGTGTCGATTATTTGCAGAGGCATTTCCGAGTAATTGACCCCTTTAATCTCGACATCACCTTCTTCATCTTCTTCGAGATTCATGAAAACTAGTGTAGCCAACTCAAGCCCGCCCACAATAACTTCAACCGCAGGACCAGCATTTCCTCCTCCTGACCACGGATTTTCAACGTAGGTAATCTCAGATGGATTTATGCCAAATGTATCACACAATAGGTTGTGACAATGTTCAACACATTCTTCCATCCAATAGTACATTTTTCCTTCATCCTGTCGGTTGAATACGTGATGCGCCATCATTTCGAAGGTAGTTAGGTGTCGTCCTGAGCGACCAACGGCATCGATGTCATTTAATCTAATGCAGGGTTGAGAAATTGCAAGAGGATTCGCTGGTGGTTCCACCGCACCAGATGTCACATGCGGCTGGAAATCTGCAATACTTGCAATCGTGAGATGGATATCATCCCGCCACCTAGCTAATACAGGATAAGGTTCGACTCTTGTGTGGTCTCTGCTCTCAAAGAAACCAATGAATTCCTCTCTCATTGAATCTTTTAACTCCCTGCCACGCTGAGAAAACCCGTCAATGATAGGAGCACCTATGAATGTGTACTCATCTTCTTCAGTATCGCCACAAGTATCTCTGTGTTCATCAACTGACCAAAACCATAGCCCTGTGACCCTACATTTTCGGCGAGTGTATCCGTTCTTGTGGAACACCTCGAGGTCGATTGGCGGGAGGCCCATTGCTAACACCTGCCCTACGGGCAGAATCTCGGGTGCATCTATACTCCTTCAAACCATCCCCAATCAAACGCACAAATGAAGTGATGTAAGGGTTCGCAGGTTTGTGGCCGGAGTTGAATGGAGGGAGCATCTTCAGACTGAAACCGATGGTCTGATGCGAATCAGAAAACACGGTTCGATGAATGTAGACGCAATGATTGTCTCCAGTCAAGAGCATTTGGATAAAAGTACAGATGACAGGTCCATTTCACAATTAGTTAACATCGCTTCTATGCCTGGAGTTGTGGGAGAGGCATGGGCTATGGCAGATTGGCACTTTGGCTATGGTTTTCCCATCGGCGGTGTATTAGCGACAGATGTCGATTGGGGTGAACAAGGGGGTTCTATTTCGCCAGGAGGTGTCGGCTTTGACATCAATTGTGGTGTGAGAATGGTAGCCTTGGAGTGTAGTGTTGATGATATTCCAAATATCGATCGATTAGCTGGACGGCTCAATGGAAGAATTCCTTCAGGTGGTTCAGGAAAAGGTGGTTTGGAGATCTCAAATAAAGACCTAGATGACATCATAATGCGTGGTAGCAATGCGATGGTCGATTTAGGATTTGCATTCGACGAAGACCTGCAAAATATCGAATCAAATGGAGTTTTAGAAACTGATGAAGGAGTGTCTCAGCGAGCCTTCAACCGAGGACTGAAAGCACTAGGAACACTAGGTTCTGGCAACCATTTCTTGGAATTGCAAACCGTTCAATCCATTGAAGAAAATAATCCTCACAACCTGTACGAAGGACAAGTAGTTTGCATGATACATTCTGGAAGCAGGGGCCTAGGACATCAAGTATGTACAGATCACGTGCGAAGTTTAGAGGACACTTACAGGAATCGTCAAGGAACATGGCACAATGATGAATGGGGTTTTGAAATACAGGACAGACAACTAGCAGCAGCCCCTGTTCATAGCAAAGAAGGGCAAGCATATCTGGATGCAATGAATGGTGCAGCAAACTTCGCCTTTGCTAACAGAAGTGCACTTACTCATAGGCTGAGACAAACAATCGCCGTGGAAATGGATGTCGAAACAAGGTTGCTGTATGACGTTAGTCATAACATCGCAAAAGAGGAACAACACACTGTCCACGGTTCAAAGTGTACATGCATGGTTCACCGAAAGGGAGCAACGCGAGCAATGCCAGGTCAACCAGTCTTGGTACCTGGTGACATGGGCACCGGCTCTTGGTTACTCGAGGGAATGGAAACAAATCGTGCATTTTCTTCATCTTGTCATGGCGCAGGTAGAATACTTTCCCGCTCACAAGCCAAGAAACAGATTGATGGTAAGGCATTGAAAAAGCAATTAGAATTGAAGGGAATTAGAGTTCATGCAAATACTCCAAACATAATGTCTGAAGAGGCGCCTGACGCATACAAGAATGTAGATGAGGTAATCGAATTATCAAACCGAGCAGGTTTAGCAAAGCCAATAGCAAGAATGATGCCGCTGGCTGTGATTAAGGGATAATCACATGCAATAATTCATCTTCGCTTGACCGAAGGAAGGTGCTGCACCACTTGTCACACCATCTGGTTCTTCACAAATCACTGATAGAAGGGTGTTTACCAATTCTTTCAAATCTTGTACTTGTATCTGCAATTCTCTGACACGTGCTTCAGTGTCATTGCTAGCGCTTGTGTTATTCATGCCTATCCCATCCAGAGAGACTTGCTCTCTAGTGGGTTAATCAATAAACTAGGCTTTAATGGATTTCGGTCCTAATCGGTGCAAAAACGCGCGTTTTAGTTGTGGAAAAATTACTCGGAATGCTCAACATCAGCCCATGGATCTGTTTCGGCAGTAACTGCATTGTCACTTTCTTGCACATCATTAGACGAAGATGCCTCTCGGGTGGTTGCTTCCTGTACAGTGTTAGTCTGAGTATCTGGAGTATATGCTTGGGGAGCGACAGCAAGAACTTCAGATGCATCCTCAATTACAGGGCGCTCAGGGGCCATAGGTGGTAATATCGGTGTTACCTTTGACTCTTCAATTTGAGTTTGGCTTTCCTCCTCCCAATCATCTTCATCATAGAATATGCTTCCTTCTGACTTCTCTCTACGAATTAGCACAACAATTGCGAATCCTGCTCCCAATAATAGCATAGCCATTATCCCTAGCGTAATGGCTGTTCCATCAAGCCCCGAGTCAGCATCATCTTGACTAATTACTCTCGGCATGTCACTTTCAACATTCAAATCACAAGTTGCATTATTATTGATTTCATAACAATGTGGTAACATTGCATTTACAATCCAAGTATCCATTCCTGTAACATTAACATATAGATTTTGAGAGCCTGTACCATAGGTTTCAAACAACAAAGGAACGGTTTCTAAGCTCTGTCCTGGCGCAATCGTTAGTTCCATCTCACCATGAGCTAGCCAACTCCTGGTTTCACCTAAATCCTCCATCAATGAAACTTTCACAGTTCCAACTTTGGTTCCAAGATTCCTGACTTGAACTACTACACCTATTTCAGTTCCTTCAACTACTTCATTTCCTCTTGGGACTCCACCATCTGCTAAAGCAATCTCGATATTAGTTACAGTAATGTCGAAGGATAATACAGTAAATACAGTGTTCATTGGGTCGATTTGAGATAGACCTGTACCACTGGCTGAATTTCCAGCTTTATCGACTACTTCTATCCACCAAACCAGTTCGTCACCTTCCATTAAAGATACATTGACTCCCTTGGTGAAATCCAAACTACCTGTGTAAGTCCAAGTACCTCCATTATCGGAAACATAGGGAATAACATCGCTTGATTGCCCATTTTCTAGTACTAGTCCATTTCGCAAAAACGCCCAATTGACCACCAAGTCACCTTCAGGCATTCCACCCTCTTCGATGATTAGTACCGAAAATTGTAGTGTTTCCAAATCTTCATCATTTAGAGAGAGTGGTGCTGTTGAAAATTGAACTACTGGAGAGGTTTCATCCACAGTAATCATAGTCTCTAGGGAGGTTATGTCAACACCTGGCGAAACAACACCTGAAATGGAGTATCCGACAACCAAATTTGGTTGTGATAATGCCCTAGCCGGCAAGATTAATCCTGTCTGCCAGTTTCCTCCTTCTTCAACATCTGCGTAAGATTGAATCGGTTCATTTCCATACATAGTCTCGACCTTTATTTCCAGACCTTGGTCTGGCAGATTATCCAGAGTTACACCTGATTTGTTGTAAACAACTCTGCCTTTCACTGTTAAATCATCACCTGGTTGAACATAGACATTTTCTGCTGAAGGAGATGAAATTGGCGGTGTATTATCTGAAATCTCTTCAACTACAACTTCTAAATCGTTATCAAGTTGCCATCTGATCTCTCCAAGGTTTGTCAACAATGAAACTGGATTTAAGTCATCATCATCAAAAACAACAATTGCAGGGAGAGCATACTCAGGAACTAGGGACTCGTCAAAATCCCAATCTAGGGTGAAATGCCATGAAACAAACCAAGAATCGCCAGTGCCTTGAGTAGTAATAACATCGTGCAACGTTAATTGAGATTCGTTATCTGCATAAATAGCACCATTTCTGGGCTCCCAATTCATTACACCGACATTATCCTCATCGGCACCCAACAATTTTATCATTACAACATCCAATGAATCTACACCGTTGGCATCGCTAATTTCCAATGTCAGATTATGCATTTGCCCTGCTAGTAATTGCTCATTCATTGTATCCATTGTAATGGAAGTTGTAGGTATGCTTGTTGGCTCATTAACAGCGATAATCAATGTAGCCATATCATTGTCTAATCCCGCACTCCCTCCGTACATTAATTCATGGCCAGCATAATCTGTGCCTGTAAAGAATACTGAAAATTTAGCATTCATATCCAAACCGGAAACATCTATTCCGCTGAATGAAATTGTCCTCTCGCCAGCAACACCTTCTGGTAATGATTTCGAGATTGTTTTGTATTCTGAGAATTCGGCAATACCGTTTAAATCGGTGTCATCCATAACTTCACGCCAATAGTGCATCATGACAGACTCTCCAAGTGCCTGATCATCGGTTATGGTAACTTGTAGCGACAATGGTGTAGTTGGGTCCCAAGTATATCCATCAGCATTGAGCAACCTTTGTCCAGAGTTGACCTGAAGATTCGAAGCATGCGGAGATTCGGAATCTAGCAAGATGTTAACCGGGGTAGTCAAAGTGGCATCTTCGGCTCCCGCAGCACCAGTTGCTGGACCCGCTCTGATAACATAAGGAGTCAAATTCACTTGTGAAATGTCGGATGGTAGAGTTACCAATCCTGTCCACTGTCCATCACCTGTTGAATTTAGAATAACGTCATTTCCGTCTAGACTTACTGCTACCTCAAACTCATCTTGCAGTGGTCTTGTATCAAGTGTATTTTCGAAACGTACAGTACCTGAAACCGATACCTGACTTCCAGATTTTGCCCAAAATGGATAATCTGGGGAAAATACATCGGACAAATCATGGCCGTAGAAATCCATAACCATCCAAGAATCAATTTGGAGGTCGTTTTCACTTGCTTGGGTAGCGATACCTCCAGACTGTGCAGTAGCAGGTGAAAGACCTTCCAAGACTCCATCTACCAATTCATAGCCCTGAGCGGACCAGTCCATGTACTGTGAATCGTTCCAATCCCAATCTACATCAAACCACCAATCAACAGTTATTCTTCCGTTGATTTCTGTGACTGAAGAGTTGTTATGCAATTTCAACATTCCATGGCCAGAACTTTGTGTGAAGATTGGATTGGTGTGTATATCAGTCAGAACTACGGTAAGAGTGTCGCCTGAAGAATCCTGTCCAATTAAGTGTATTTCATCGATATTCTCATTCCCAAGTAAATGGTGATGCTGAGTAACAAATCCTTGTAATTCACCGTTCGGGTACCATGTAACCGGTACAGTAAATGGATGATTTGTAATCATGTTTTCGTGGTACACACCTCCATCTATTGAGACTCCACCGCGGGAAGCTGACCACTCTAGAGGTATATCGACAATATCGACCTGGCCATTATTCGAATTCATCTCATGATAATCCTTCACAGTTTGGCCTAATCCTGAAACATTCTCCAGTAAGTTGTACCCAATAGCAAACGATCCAATGTTGAAGGATGCGGCAGATGATGTAAATTCAATATCAATAATCGACCAATTTCTGCCGCTTGAATCAATATGGACGCCTGAGGATACGAGTTGAGGATTAGAGATTGAAACTACCGATGTCGACCAATTTGATGTTGGAATCTGGTAAAACTGGTTCGAACCACTAGAAACTGTTAGTGGAGTGGTATTGCCATTGGGGTTCAACCCGAGCAAGAGCGAGTGAACATTCGCATCTTCTGGCACCAATACTGTCAAGTTGCCTGTGTTAACTATGTCATAGGAATGCATTGTGGTTGATGACTCGATTCTTGTTTGCCAGCCGTAAGACCCGTAATCAGGAGATGAGGAGAATTCCCAATCAAGTACACCGTCAGAGGCAAGGTCGATTGAAGCATCATGAGCCGGTTGGGCGAATGTTCCTTTGAAGACCAACTTTTCCACATTAGCTCCTGGAGAGAAAGTAACCCTTGGTGAAAGATGTGTTCGCATGTCTCCAAGGTCTAGTACAGAATTAGAGACTGTTGAACTCACAGTCTGACTTCCTGAAGTTGTCAATGCAGCATTGATTCCAGAGAAATTACCCGTTACCATTGCTGAAGAAATTGGTCTTGCAGAAAGTCCGGAATCTCCAGTTATAACGATAGTTGCACCGCCATTATTCACCCACGTTCCATTGGCTAATCTTGTCAGTGTTGAGGGAACGTTCCATCCATTTGAGTCTCCGAAATATCGAGTTGCACCAACAGTAAGTTCTCTGACCAATGGAGTGTAATATTCGTCTTCAGTACCCATTCGTAATTCAATGTAAATGCTGGAATGGGCGTCTCTGTCTATGCTAGCCAGTGATAGTGGTAGTGACATATTTGCATGGCCAGAAATAATTTGTCCACTTGCATCAAGAACATCTACTCCATACCAGGTATTGTTAGGCAGAATGACATCTGCGTCCACAAAGCCATACCCTAGATCGTTTGTAGGGATAATTGGAGACCTCCAAGTTCCTTCTGTTTCGAACCAATCAACTTCTAGTCCAATATCATCAATGTACCATCCGGGTTCTTGAACAGCAGAATCACTGATTTGTCTAAACCTGAATGAGACATTGTTACCAGAGTAATTTGACACATCGTACTCCATGTTTAACCAAGGGATATTTACGCTGCTTGTACATGAAAATTGACCCGCTGCAGCAACATATTGTCTTCCATCCCAGACGTTTGTTCCAATAAATCCAGTCGTGCTGGTAATCGTTCCGTCATACCAATTTGAATTATTTGAATAATTCACAAATGCTTGATTCCATGAGCCCCCATTTACTGAAATGTATAGTGCACCGCCGTCCCAATTGTCCTCGGAACACATCCAGTGTTTCCAAACGAATCTAGCACTTGCACCAAGTGGGACATAATATGATGGTGAGTATAGAGAGTTGTCAGAACTAGAGTCATAATCTCCACAAAGATTTGTTCCGAATCCAAGATTAGCGCTTGGGAAAGATGTTGGACCATCGCTGTAGTTTGTACACAAAGAACCGAACTGCCAACCTGTTTGTCCTGCAACGTTGGCTATTGACCAACCTCCAGGTGGTAGTGCTGGTGCATCCTCAAGGCTATCAGTAATCGATAATCCTCCCGTACCTATTAGGATGAATGCCCAATCATTAATTGAACCACTTATTCCATAACTAGTTGCAGATGTTGAATTAGTCAAAAGATTGCTATCGAGAACACTACCCGATGAATTGATTACTTTGAACCAATCTACAGTTAACCCTTCTTTGTCATCTATCGGGTTACCGTATTGAACCGATGTGTCTGTCTGAACTACGTATCTTATCTTTGACTGGTTAGTTGAACCTAGCATAGATGTTGGAATAGAGAAATCTAGTATTACAAATCCTCCTGATTCATCAAATACCGTAGTTCCATTTGGCAGTGTGTAACTGCTACCAGGAATCGAACCTGTTCTGGAACGGCAATTTGTTGCAGTTGAAGAGGTTCCCGAAGAGATATCTGTCCAGGTGGTCCCGTTATCTGTAGACAACTCAATGCAGAAATTGTCGTAGCTTGAGCCTTCTAAATCAAATTCAAGTCTAGTTTGAACCTTTGAACCTGTTGAGGTGTTTGAGAGATCAATTTCACTTTCTAATGCCGCATGCGCATTGTTATTGTATGTACAAGTGGTTGCAGTTTGGGTGTAACACCCGTGGTGCCACATGCCAACTGAATTTCCGATATTTGTCACAGAAAACTGGTCTAGGAACCAACCAGGCCTCGCTGTGTTGTTAGAATCGGTCCAAACTTGGAATCTAAATTGCATGTAAGTGGCGTTAGAAATTCCAGTAATGTTGTCGAGATTGAAAATGACTGTACTCCAACCACTAAAGTTGCCGTCCCCAAATACTCCAAAACCCGTTCCGTTTGCTCCATTTGGAACTGTTGCATTTGCAGAAATTGTTGAAGGGTAACCACCATTTGGCTCGATGTAAGTCCAGTTGCCGTTGTCCAGTTTGTACTCTACCCATACACCATCCATTGAATCAAGGTGGTGGGAGTGTGAAAATGACAGATTGAAGAAATTTATTGGCGAAGGAACAGCAAATTGAGGAGCTATTAGCGCCCCTGTAGTGCTACTAGGCAAGCCTTGACCTGGAAGGGTTGCTGCTACTACACCACCATCGGCGGCAGTGGCTGGAGCAGAGCCGTGAGCCATTGTCCTAGTTGTTCCCGAGACTGTTCCATTCATTGCAGAAGGGTTTACTGCTTCCCAAATCCCTCCAGTGTGAGACCATGCCGAAGGTAATTGCAATGTTGCAGATGAGAAGGAATCAATGTTGGAGACTGCTGTATCTGGCATCAATGACATTGCACCGTCAAATTTGCCAATCATAGTGTTCGTGAATTGACCTGCTGTAAAATTACCAGGTGCATCTTCACCAGTCCATGTTTCACCATGGCCATCCTCTAAATAGCCACTTTCATCGACATGTAACCAAGCATCGATAACTGTAGCATTACCTGGAACCTCAAACGCATCAGAAACCGTTTGTGATGCTCCAGAGAGTCCTGAAGTACCGTTCCACAGACTGGTCCCTGCAGCCGCAACGTGACTAATCATCAGTATTGTCAAAAATATGGCAAGAGGAGTTCTTGGAGAGCCCGTCATCAATACAACCGGACCCTACGGGTCCGTTGCATCCTATCAACCCTGCCCCGAAAAGACACAAGCGAAAACGGAAGAAAAAATGGAGCCACCAGCGAGACTTGAACTCGCGACCTCCTCATTACCAATGAGGTGCTATACCACTAAGCCATGGTGGCGTATTCGCCGCCACCTACCGTTGTGATATAATCGATTCGGATTCACCACCGGCCATTTCCAACCGTTTCGGTTAAACATAGAAGGCCTGTCGGCGAAGTTACAGCCGAGATCGCATAGCCTGGTAGTGCGCGCGACTGGAAATCGCGTGGGCCCGTCCCTCGGGAGTTCAAATCTCCCTCTCGGCGCCATCCCTTCAAGGATTAATTCATCAATTACAATCAATAGGAAAATACCTATTTTCTTCAAGAGTTGAAGTTGAATTTCTATAAAAACCAACTAATTTTCCTAATCTGAATCCGATTTTGAAAGTTTCATGAAACCAAATACGATTGTCAGTGCTTCAAGAACACCAAGGATAACTAAAATGGTTGGGCCTGCGGCAGCATGAGCAGTCACATCAAGATCGAAAAATGTCACACCTGGCCCGCTTTCATCGTCATTTACGACATCATCGATTATTCCACCAGTATCATCATCAACCAAACCAGCCTCTCCGGTTATTGCATATCTATCGTCTTCATGCATCTCCCAAGTGAATGCTGTTTCAGATTGTGAATTTGGTCCACCGGCGATGAATTCTATCGTCTCAGGATTACATTCGACAATTACGTCAGAACCCAGGGTTGAAGCTGCGATTAGCCTATCCCGTTCTTGCCCTGAGATAATCCCAACCCAGATGTTCTCATCATCCCAATCAATATCAACTTCGATAGGGATTATATCACCAAATGGTGGTTTCGGCAAAGCTTCCTCTGAAATAGCGCAACCAGTTCCGTCTGAAGGTACTGGAATGTCTTCAATTTTATCTTCATATTTGATACCGATAATGGCACCGACAAGTAAGCCACCTAAGATGATAGCAACCAAAATAACCCAAACTCGCATAGAAAGGCTAAGAGGTCACAACGTATCAATCTCTCCACATTTATCGAATAAAACACGAAATCGACACCTCCGTAGGAGGTGCAAACAACCGAAATGACTCAAAGGGGAAACTGTCAGCGTAATTCATGGCGGAGGGAGTTGCTGTAAATTCCGAACTCTCTGCAGAGGGCCATGAAGAC
>WTIA01000065.1 GCA_011522915.1 Methanobacteriota archaeon | reverse complement strand
GGGTTATACATGGAGTTGATTGTCGGAGTGTTGTGTATGGCATCGGGACGAAGAAAAATCGCAGTTATTGGAGCAGGAAATGTAGGTGCAACTTGTGCATTTGTCTTAGCACAAATGAAGGTTGCAGACATTGTTTTGTTGGACATCTTTGAAGGATTTGCAAAGGGTAAGGCACTCGATATGAGCCAGAACAGTAACGTTCTGAATTATGACGGTACAATCACAGGTACTGCAGATTACAATGACATTGCAGGTAGTGATGTCGTAGTCGTAACCAGTGGTTTCCCAAGAAAGCCAGGAATGTCCCGTGAAGACTTGATTGGCAAGAATGCAGAGATCATCTCTCAGGTCGGGGCCGGAATTAGAGATCATGCACCAGATTCTACTGTAATCATGGTTACCAACCCTCTAGATTTGATGACATATCACATGCAGAAAGTTACAGGATTCCCAACCAATCGCGTAATCGGCCAAGCAGGTGTACTGGATAGTGCAAGAATGGCTCATTTCATCGCTCTGGAATTAAACTGTGCTGAAGAGGACATTTCGCCAATGGTACTTGGTGGACACGGGGATACAATGGTCCCTCTACCAAGGTACACCACTGTTGGAGGAATACCAATTACTCAATTGATTTCTGAGGATAGAATTGAAGCAATAAGTGCTAGAACCGCTGGAGGTGGAGGAGAAATCGTCAAACTTCTTGAGAGAGGGTCTGCGTTCTATGCTCCAGGTTCAGCCGCAGCTATAATGGCAGAATCCGTTCTAAATGACCGCAGAAGAGTAATTCCAGCATCTTGCTACTTGACTGGTCAATATGGATTGGATGACGTATACATTGGAGTTCCATGTGTCATCGGTGCAAATGGTGTCGAGAAAATTTTCGAACTTGATTTGACGGATTCTGAGTTAGAGTCGCTACAAGGTTCTGCGAACTTCTACAAGGGCCAATTGAAGGACATCCTAGGTTATTGAAATAGGGAAACTTTCAGCAATTTTGTGAAAGTTGTATAAGTAACAATGATGAAAATTAACCGGTGTTGTAATGGCACATACAAGACTAGCCAAAACAATACATTGGAGTTTTATCATACTCTATGTGTATGGTATTGTTAAGCAAGTTGACGATATTTCCGATCTTGAAGATTCTAAACTGCTCATCTTTGAAGTCGTATTTGCTACGATATTTCTTGGAATTGTGATTGGTAGATATTTCTACATGCGAAAAGTTGAGACGATGCATGCATCTACAGTTCCGGTACACAGAGTTCACAAGATTATAGCAAAATCTGTTCATACCTCGATGTACATCGTGCTGGTTCTGTTGCCGTTATCCGGATTGGTTATTGCATTCCTGTTCAATCAAGGAATCAAAGATGGTCCTATGCAGTTAGCGGCTCTTTCTGTGCATGAATTTGCTGCTACTGCAAGTTATGTGTTGATTGCAATACATGTTTCAGCTGCGATTTATTCACGGATTAAAGGCGAAGGAGTTTGGTCTTCGATGGTTCCTATTTTGAATGACGAGAAACCCAACAATCATCCAATAGTTCGCAAAGTTGCCGATTTCGAAGAGCAAGTCTATGACCAAATAGAACATATCTTCACAAGAATTAGAGAGTAGAAACTCAGCTATATTTTCGTCTTAATGCGATTATTGCCATGATGAATGAAACAATGAATATTTCAAAGGTGAATCCAGGGACGCTATCAGATGCCTCATCATCTGTACTCTCCTTTTGTGGTTCAGTTTCTACGCTTGATTCTTCAATTTTCAAAATCACATCAATACAACCATCGGTTTTTTCAGGGCATAACAATCCGGGACCAAGAATTATTCTTGATTGATTGGAAGTTCTGGAGTTGATAGTTACTTCTTCATACCAGAAGCCACAAAGATACTTTTTCTCGTTCAATCCATTCAGATTATATTTCTGATCACACACGTCAACAACAAGAATATTCTCTTGAACGACCATCTCTAATGTTTCATTTTCCATTTCCGTAACACTCTGTTCCAATAAGATTGCAGAGGAAATATCTGAACTAACAGTTTTGACGGTATCAATATCGAGACGCTCAAACATCATCCCGTCTTCCAAGGACTTACTAGTTGAATTGTTACTGTTTAAATTAACCGTGAGTATAGATTTAGTTTCAACATTTGTGAAACCATTAGAAAGCGATAGCATTGAAACATTACCAATCGGAGTTGGGTTGCAAGTCGCCCATGGACCAGGGTTTAGTATCATCGACAAACTAGGCTCGGTTGAAGTACCTGAGTGTCCTTGCATCAAAACCCATGATGTACCAACATGTGACACAGCATCTCCAGAAAAGTAACCCCCATACAATGCGGTATTTTGGTCCCATGGGATTGCATCAGCACATGTACTCACCGAGCACATGCGCCAAGTCGGTATAGTAAATGTAAACCAATTATTCCAATTCCAAACTATCGAAGGCCAATTCATGTTGTTAGAATATTCAGAAATCCATGTGTTACCGTCGGGGCCAATAACCACATCTCCTTCATCGTAAACAATCGATGGGTCGTAAGTTGTCGCAACTTCGGAACAATCACATTCAACCCAGCCGATGTCCCACATTGGTAAGGGTGATGGGGTATGCCAAGGCACGCCCATGATAACTACGCCTCCAGTAGGAATTGTTGGATTGTTTTGCATTATTGAAACCCAGATTACTCCGTTATCCGTTACTAGTTCTCCTATGGCATAACTTCCAGCTAATGGTATACTCCATTCTCCCCCGATATTATTGGTTGAAGAGTCACACCAATCACAGGTTCTCCAATATTGATTTGGGCCAGGATTTGTTCCGGCCGGAACTTGGGAAATCGCCCAGAATACCTCGTTATTGTACACAACTCCATCATACTGTGCGTACGAAATAGCGCTATCGAAAGATGGCAGTTGTGACATTATATCATCACAGGTACATTCAATCCAAGCTAGTGCTTGAACACCTTGCGGTCCAGGCTCAACTGAATTTTGTGGTCTAATTGAAACAAAGAATTGGTTGCCGTATGAGACGACATCACCAACCGAATAAGGTGGTCCAGAAACTGTCCACATAGGCCAATTATTACTCGAGGCTGCGGCTTCTTCGCATGGACTTAGAGGGTCGCCACAACCGTCCCAGTCATTGCTAAATTCTGGACTTAATCCACCACTTGTGGTTGGTATGTTCAGGCTCCACAAGTCTCCAGAGCCTAACGGGCTTTCGACTATTTCGTATTCCAGATATGTGTCAACTGGATCCCAAGTAGGTTCCCCAACAGAACTCCAAATTTCTGAGCAGTTACAACTTAATCCCCACACGTCATCATTAAACCCTGGATTAATTGTCCCCGGTGTCCCTGAAATTACATCATCAATGGCGATCCAGAAGGACCCCGAATACGCAGGATACTCGTATATGTCTCCAATAGAAACTGTTACAGTTGAAGTTTCATCAAAAATGGGACCTCCTTGTCCATTGAATTGAGCACACTCTGTACCCCTGCAACGCTCCCAGTATTGGTCATATTGCGGATTAGATGGGTCTGGCATTTGATTGGCATTGGGTATTATTGCGACCCATAATTGGTAGGAGCCCGCGGGGTACTCAACTACAACATTTGGATTATATCCGCTAGAAGAATCCCATACTAGTGGACTTGCAATCCCAGACCAAATTTCCAGACATGTACAAGGTTCGCTCCATATATCAATACTATCTCCTGGGTTTGGAGTCACTTGCGAGTTTTGAATAACTTGCCAGTAGGTGCCTGAATTTTCTGGATACTCGTATATTTGCCCAATAGTCACTGGATTACTGGAATTTTCTTCCCAGACTGGGCCAGTAGTACTGTTGAATGAGGCACATGGGTCTGGAATTTGAGTTGCATAGTTATCTGCCAACTTAGCAGTAATTGAATCCTTAACTCCATCGTGATTAGCAACACCGCCACTATCGGATGCCATGACATCGAACATTACCTCGCCATCGATGTGTCCAGTGACATAGGCAATGCTATCAGAATCCAAAGCACAATGCCTTGGTACCGACTGTCCAGAAGATCCGAATCCTCCTGAAGCTACCAGCCACTCTAGTTCACCAGTTGATGCCATTTTTGCGATCCAGATATTTCCGTTATACACGGGTAAGTTATCCCATTGATCATTGAGAAGTGTATTTGAGTGACTAGAATCCAAATTTCCATAATTGGTGCCATAACCACATAGGAATACATCTGAATTTGAAGAAATAATAACATCAACAACATGATTGTCATAATTAAACACTGAATCATGCCAAATGAAGTTACCCGATGGATCGTATTTGACAACTGTAAATCCATGACTGGCTCCATATGCCCCGGTTCCGATTGGAGATGTTGCTGTGCCAGAAATATCGGAAAGGTAGACTTGATTAGTGTAATCTATACTGAATACTACATCCCCAGTTGGCGTGACTTCGATATCATCAGCTTCTTGGAAATGACAGCCTGGATGGCTAATGGCCCAAATCCAATTTCCTTGCGAATCCAGTTTTGCTACCAAGCCTTCACTGGGGTTGTAACCACAATTTAGGTTAGTAGCAGTTTGAAGAGTTGTTGAGCCGAAATTTGCATTGTTTGCATGTAAGCCTGAAACGTAAACGTCACCGGTATCTGAAACAGCAACTCCTCTTCCTCCATCTGAACCATATCCATCTGAAACTCTTGCCCAAACATCACTACCCGACATTTTTATTTTAGCTACGAATAAATCCCTGAAACCCGGATTGCCATTGGTATTTGCGCCGTATGTAATTCCATCAAAAACAAATGAGCGAGCGAAATCTCCGGTAACATAAATGAAATTTGTATCTGAAGTAATATCTCTCACCATAATCTCGGATGATGTATGAGCACCACTCCACTGTTTGGCCCAAACCCAGTTTCCATTACCATCAAAGGTTGCAACAAACAAAGCCCTTACTCCTGTTGGATTTAATGTGATAGAATCAAACTGTGCAGAAAAACCACCTTCAACATATCCAGTAATTGCGAAGTTTCCATTGTCGAGTTCGGTTATATGGCCTATAGGTGAGTCTCCACCAAAACCACCCGCAGTATTGACCCATTGTACTACACCTGATGGATCTAATTTTGCAATGTAAATGTCATTATCGCCTTGACTTGTATGTGTGCAAGTTGCACAATTACCGAAAGTAACTGTGCCTGTGAAAGATCCTGTTACAAAGCTTGAATCAGTAGAATCTACTACAATTCCCCACCCTTGGTCATTTCCCGGTGTTGAACCATAGGATGTGCTCCAATCCCAATCGGCAGGGGCTCTACCACTAACCTCAAACTGATTATTTTCATTTAGTTCGTTAGAAGTGTTGGTTACTGATGATGCGAACAGGCTTATTGAGAATAACAATACTAGAGTCCAGCATTTAGTTAACTTATTCATGTGTTTCCTAGCAAATGAACGAGTATAGTATTTTCGACAATTAATGTGCTTCAGCAGAGTGATTTTTTCTATAATCATTCGCCAGATTTCAATCGAACTATTGCTAGTGAGTGATTGACACCAATGGTAGTGGCTCCTTCTACAGGATTGGGTAGTCGGACTAATTCCTTACCTTGTCGGCCACGGCTACGCATTCTTGCTAGTATTTCTTGTCCGATGTAGCAACCTTTGGCTTCATGCACGAGATCGCCAAGTCCACATGCTAGTGGATGAACATTGGGTGTAATTTCATGCCCCTGGTGCGGTATCATGTTTGCTACTCGATATTCAGAAAAGTCTTCTTCAGTCATATCTGCTTCCAAAGATACACTATTAGGTGCTACTAACAACCACCCTCTCCATGTATTGCGTTTGGTGATTTTATCGACAACATCAACATCCTCAGTTGAGAGATAAACCGAATTATTTGCACTAATATCTGCTATCGATATGTCTTGATTTAGCACTCTTTTCGAAATATGTTGGATTAGATTCTCTTTGTATGGCTGATGTCCAACGATTGCGATGAAATCTCCCATGTCAATTACGTCTACAAGGTCAATGATTTTTGCAGCGGTAGTTGTGAAAACTGTTGAGCAGTCACCATCAACTTTGTTAGTTGATAATCCATCGATAAACGACAATCTATCTTTGCCTTGAATAATTAGAACATAAGCGTCTAATTGGAAGATTCCCATTGGCTCACTCTCATGCGAATGATTCACCGCATCCACAGGAACTTGATGCATTTGGGTTGTTGATTTTGAAACCGCCACCCATCATTCGATCAACATAATCGATTTCAATACCATCCAACAAATGTGATGAAGCATTTGGAACAAGAACTCTAAATCCATCGACACTCAATTCTTGACAATCTTGGTCGGTTGATTCTACAATTTGTAAATCGTACATGTAACCAGAGCAACCTCCTGATAGTACACCGACAAGTAGGGCGTGGGACATGTCCCCGTCAAATGCTGAATCTAGCATTTCCTTTGCCTTGGTGGTGATTGTAAGATTGACGTTTACAACCTCTGGCTTGTTAATGACAATAGCTGGAGCAGTGTCACATGTATTGCAGTCCATGTAATTGCTGAGAAGGAAGTCGCATATCAACCTGTGTGTTGATTTGCATGAGTCATTGAAATTTTAGCGGTAATAAGATGTGGCTTAAACCATCTTTCTTTGTTGCTCTTTCTGCAGAATATTGCATCTTCGAATCTGCTCTTTTGCAAGTTTTTGTTGGTCCTTATCGAGTCCTCTTGGTATGGCTTGTTCAAAACATTTGATTGCGTCTGTAAATCGTTGCATTTCTGCATAAGCTGTGCCCATGTTGTAGAGTGTTTTCCCTTGAACTCCCTTTGGGTTTATGACCATTGCTTTGTGATATGACTCAACACATTTAGGATAATCTTCGAGATAATAGAGGGCATTTCCTCTGCCATTAAGAATTCTAATCACCATTTCATCATTGTTTGCAAACGATGGCAATGCTCTATCAAAGCAAGATAAAGCCTCTCGATACTTTTTATCCTCAATCAAGGCCACGCCTTTGTTGTACCATTCAATGTCTTGATTCGCTATTGAAGTTGAATTAGAATCTATACCGGTATTAACCGATACCCTGGCAGCAGCATCTAATGCAGCTGCTGCCAAGTCAACCACTGGATTTGACTCCTGAACCCTAGGCGTAGTTTCTTGACGAACTGTTAGGTTTGGTAAGGGCACGTTTTGCGATTCAATTGCAATTGGAGGTGGCGTCGGTGTTGGTACTGGCTGGACCGTGATATTGTGCCCATTGTCTAATGGGTTAGCCACGGGAGGTGTTGGTGTTGGAACTGGTTGCTGAACTAATTCCTTAGTCGAATAATCTGATTCATTTCCATGTTCCTGTGTGGAATTATCCTCAGTGAAAGCATCTAGCGGGTCTACTGATTCAATTTCTGGAGTAGATAGTTTCTGTGCCTTTTGATGGCATCTTTCTGCTGTTGCCATATCGCCTGCAGATTCCAATGCTCTTGCTAGTCCAGTCCACAACTGAGGATTAGATTTGTCAGACTGGATCATAAACTTCCAGGTTTTGACGGACTCAGTATGTTTCCCTGCAGCGGACAATGCCCGAGCCATTAGTTCGGTGTTCTCACTGCATAATCCGATTGCTTCCTCTGCCAAACTCGGTCCTTCAGGAATTGTGGGCGGCAACCCTCCTGTATTTTCAAGAACACTAGCCTCACCCTCAGCCAGTTCGATAAGTAGTGTAGCAAGTGCCTCCTTCCCTTCTGGTTCAGAACTTAACACTCTTTTTGCATCCAATAGTACTTCAACATCACCAAGTGTTTCCGCTAAATTGGCCATTCTAACAGCTGCTTTTGTGTAATTTGCATCATGTTGGAGGGCGCTCGCAAAGCATTTCATTGCAGCATCAGAATTTCCTTTTCTCTCGTGCAAGGCTCCCAGATTGAAGTAACATTTCGCATTTGTTGACTCCAATCCTATTGCATGGTTGTAAGCAGAAATTGCATGATCGTCTAAGCCCATTGCGGCCATAGCTCCTGCAGCGATTTTCCAAGACTCAAAATGCTGGGCTGCGGAGGTGTGAAGATGCTCCTTCAGTAGTTGTAGAGCACCTTTAGCGTCACCCTGAGAAAGTTTTGCAGTCGCATTTTCGCAAATGGAATCGATATCTATTCCAGATTCCTCTTCTGACTCTTCTGACGCTTCTTCGATTAAACTTTCAGAATAATCATCCTCGTGACTTATTTCAATTTCTTTATCCGAAATTTCTGACTCCTCGGTAATTTCTTCTTCGAGGAGGTCGTCAATACCTGCGTCAATGGCATGTGTAAGTGTTTGTTCAACGAGTTTTTCCTGTGTATGAGGCATAACCGTTGGTGTTGAGTGTAACTTAGCGCCAGCGGCCTTATTTTGTTCGACAATGTTAACCAAATGTGGGTGGCCTGGGAAATAATTCAAAGCCCTATCAGCGATTTCCAAAGCACCATCTGCATCCCCTAATCGATTCAAAAGAACCGCCAAATTTGCTAATGCAGGTCCGTGATTTGGGTCTAAATCTAGACAAATTACAAATGCCTGTTTTGCACCTCTAGAATCTTGTTCTGCTTCAAGTAACACCCCTCTGTTGAACCAAGCCATTGCGTTGGCAGGATCCATTGCTATCGCTTTGTTGAATGATTGCAGAGCGGATTCATGGTCTCCTGAACGGTGGGCTGCTTCTCCCTCAGCAACAATATCATCAACAGTGGTGTCAATGACAACTTCTTCTGAATCGTCACCTTCATCCTGCTCATCATTTTCTTCGACTAGATTTGTGCCTGCATTATCTTCGTCACTGGTTTCAGGATTTGCAATGACGGTCTTGACAACGTCTGCAAGAGATGACATCATAGCATCGGTGATTTCTGCCGCAGCGTCGATAGGATTTGTCGAATCACCCTCAGTCATTGGTTGTCACCAATCTGTTGGCTATCCCATCAGGGATAAGGATTGTCCGTGAACGTTCCCGTTGGTTTGATACAGTTCCGTCTTTTGGGATTAGTTGTGAGACCCTCATTCAACAACGATAACGGTGGCACATTCATTCTGATTGAACCGGGTATGAATGGCGACATTGTTATCGAAGAGCCTTACTTTATCGGTGCTAGACCCGTTACGCAGGTTGAATGGAGTGCTGTGATGGGCAATAACCCTTCTAAATTTCAGGATGGTTGGTCTGCTGGATTGCGACCCGTGGAGTCGGTTTCATGGCTTGATTGCCAGACATTCATTTCGGCACTTAACGATAAAGAGACTGAGCAAAGATTAGGGTTGTCAGGCGTATGGCGTCTTCCAACAGCCGATGAATGGGAATATGCGTGTAGAGCTGGCACAAGTTCTCGATGGTATCATTCTGATAAGGACAAAGATTTGGATGAAGTAGCATGGCATGCTGGAAATTCAGGAGCTACCACCCGAGAAGTCGGTCAGAAAAAGGAAAACGGCTGGGGACTGTATGATTGTCATGGGAACGTATCAGAGTGGACAGATTCAGAAAAAGATGGCCGTAGAATCACAAAAGGTGGATCTTGGCTAATGGAATCTGAATCCACCACTTCATCGGCTTGTGGTTTTTCCAAAATTGATAAGAAAAGTGATGGTATTGGCCTAAGATTAGTTTGGGCACCAATATGATTTAGTTGAATTAAGTGGTATCGATATGCGCCTGTATCACAACCCAAGATGCTCCAAATCTCGTCAGGCATTTAACCTGTTAAAAGAGAGAGAAATTGAATTTGAAGATTACAGATATTTGGACCTGGGAATACACGGAGAAGATATCGAATTGCTATCAACTCTCGATGGAATAATCAGGAAATCTGACATAGACAAGGAAATTGAGTTAGCAGCTTTGAAGCCGAGAGAGATTCAAGAATTGCTTATTCAAAATCCAAAGTTCTTACAACGCCCAGTCTTAATTAGTAACAGGAAGGCAATCATCGGACGACCTCCAGAAAATATTCTTATTCTTCTTCCTTAGGTTTCAGTACTGTCGCCACATTCAATCTAACAAACACTTCGAGATATGCTTTCATTCTATCTTCGACAGGAGAAATATCTTCATGGTAAACCGATTTCATAATTTCACAAATTTCTGCAAAATTTCTCTCACCATTCATCAACTCCCACAGCATAGACTGCGTTGGGTGCATAGTTCTTCTAACTATTTTTGGCGCTTTCATTAATTTAGCTAACAGTCTTTCAAATCTAGTAAATTTTTTTTCAATTAGAAGGACGACCTCTCGCCCGGTAACCCCTTCAATTTCGGGGTGAATACCTGGCTCTCCCCTAAACTCCCATTCCACCGGGAGTCTGACTGGTATGAATTGTGTCCATTCACCTTCAATCATTAGATCCCCTCTGTTGTGTATGTGACATACAGTAGTGAAATCATAGAGATTGTTCCGCATATAGCGGTAATGATTTTCAAATTATCTTTTGTAGAAAATTTGTCTAGAAACCATGTTGCAGCGCCAAAGATTGCAACTAAACCGAGCAATGCATACCATGCGCCTGGTAACTCACTCATGGGTATTGGTATCGTTCACTGCCTGTGAACCTTGCGCTTGTTGCCAAGCATTGTACTCTGCCATTTGTCTATTATATTCCTCAAGTTGCCGTTGATATTCTGTCATTGCATCAGTTTGTATTTCAGTAGTTGCTGGAGGACCATTGAATACGCTGGGTTGTGAGTCAACGTTTGTGCTTTCACTCTCATGGTAGATTTCATCCTCGTAGAATTTTTCTTCGCCGCCACTTCGCCTTTTAATAATCCATACAACAGCACCAATTAACACTAAAATGCCAGAAACTCCTGAAGCCATTATTAAACTAGAAATACCGTCTTCGTTAATTGGTTCGCTCCAAGTTACTTCAGATTTCAAACTGTAATTTATCCTTGAATCTGTTCCGTTAAGCATAATTGAAAATTCACCAGTATAACTTCCAGTTTCCCGTACAACCTCGCAACGCATGTCGTGTCTTTGAGTCGTGAGATGTCCTGAAGCAAGTTCGATTCTTGTTTTTTGTATGTGTATTGCATTACCATCACAAATCATGCCCCATCCCTCAGGGACTACTGCAGCAACATCAAAAATTTCAATCTGAGTTGAAGTAGATGTAAGATTGACCCAAATAATATGCTTCTCATCCACATTCAATTCTCTGTTTGGTTCAGAAATATTTCCAAGCTCAACATTTCTCCTTTCTCCTACGAGTAATGCTGCTGCAACGGTTTTTGTGATTGGCCGGCCTAATTCGTCATTTCCACCTTCAAGTTCAATTGTGGCTGTGATTATTGTATTCAAATCACAATTGGGTGAAATTATTACGTCAGCAAATAATTCTACTGATTGGGTAGGTCCTAAGTTGAGGTTTATCCATTCACCGGATGCCTTAGATGGCCCATTACTTGTGCTGAGGAATCCGATGACATTTTCTGAGCTTTGTGATGCCTGAATTACCAACCTAGCCCTTATCGTACTATCAGCTGCATTTCCAATATTCCAAGCTGTGGCATTGAATCTGTATGTGAAATCTGTTTCTACTACGGTTTCTCCTGCATAGCCATCTAACCTAGGTTGTCTAATGGTGTTGGTGACCGATTCAAAGACTACAGAATTGTCTACGGGATTTGAATCTACGCTATCTTGCGGACTCACTGACACTGTAATTTCGTGGAATTCTCCAGGAGATTCCAAAGGTGGTAAAAGTAACCATAAATCTACAACTTTGACGTTTTCTAGGTCAAAAGAGACGGATAAATCAATTCCATTTGTAACGTTCACTCCCTCATCAAGTGCCCACCATGTCCATGTTTCAGAAGTCCATGGAAGTTCGATTAATGCGGTAGTAGGGCCATTTCCATCATTTGTTATTTCAATAACAATCAGGTTAGGAATTCCAGGTGATAATGAGGTAGGATGTTCAAGTAATTCCAATTTAATGTCATCAATCTGGTTGACTACTAGATCATTCCATTGGTCTCCTGAAATGAGTTCTCCTGAACGTGTCGACAGTGCTTTGGGTGTAATGATTGGTCCTCTGTCATTCGCTTGTGCGCTTTCTGGTGATGTGATTCTTACTGAAAACGTCGAAGAGGAACCAGCTGAAATCGCTAATTCTGGTGAATCAATTAGTTCTACAATCCAACCTGTTACATTCGTGTAGACGACTTGCGGCTGGAAAATATCAATTCGACTTGCGTTATTCCAAATTCTAAATGAGACCTCATAGGAATCACCTGGATTGATTTTCGTTGAGCTTGATTGAGATTCTTCGAGGGAAATTTCCGCTTGGCTTGTCATCGCAGCAGCTACTTCGATAATTTCTGTATCGGTTCTTCTACTATCATTTGTACTGGTTGCAGTTAACCATGCCTCGGCAGTCAAATCAGGTTCTGCATCAACAGGAACATCGACTGTTAGCCAAACTTGGATAGGTGTATCAACACGTACTAGGACATTAGTTGACTGATTGGGGGCTATGTCAATATCCCAACCTTGTGGAATGATTTTGTCCTCGATGGTCAGAGTAAATACATCCGTGGCTTCTCCAACATTTGCAATGGTTACAGGAAAATTACAGGTAGAATCTGGAGCACATCTTGGAGCATATTCGGGAGTGATAATGTCGGGCTGCCTGTCTGGAAGAATCTTAACTATCGACTGCACACTACTTTGAATATCTGAATGTAAATTTGATGTTACATTTACATAAACAGGAATATTACCTTGACTTGCGTTCTCGTCTATCATAACGTTTAGATCAAAGAAGCGAGATTCACCAGGCATAAGTTCTACTCCAGAGGATCCAATACTCGCCCCTGTTGGATATGCGAAGTAGTGGGTCCAATTATTTGGTATTCCGCTAACTGTTGGTGTGTACCTTGCAGAAATATTTCCTGTGTTAGTCATCTCCAACCTTGTTGTTGACCAGTCTCCAGGTAATCCTCCAAGTGCAGATACTCCATTGGCATCGACTTGAAATTCTTTCTTTTTTGCTGCTTGGTCATAGATTATGACTATCTCGTCAATCCAATAACCTATGTCATTGTCAACTGCGTCGGAAGTAAATGTAAATCTGAGTTGGGTTGTTGTATGAAAGTGTGAATTATCTAATGCAATTAATGGAGAATTTTTCCCGTTATAACCAACCGAAAATGTATTCCAATTCAAACCATCCTGGAAGTTGTTATCGATCACATTTTGCATTGTAAAAGTTTCATCCCAATTTCCTGTTTCGTCTTTCACATAACCTTTCATTTGGTCCCCAGAACCTGCACCACCGGTGTAAAAGAATGAATAGCCAATTGCTGAATTATGGCCTGAAACATCATCCGCTACATTGAACGCAGGACTCGTTAAGGTCGATGTAGATGATGACGAATATGTTGAAAATTGTCCATTGCCAACATGGAACGCACTATTTTGAGAAATTGAAACATCGGAATTAATTTTCCAATCCCCTGTTGATGTCCATTGGCTTAAATCCACACAATTGTCGTAAAGGTACGCCACAGTAAGATGACGGCTTTGTTGATTGTTGGCTTGATTATCATCACCCACGGCATTTGAAACCTCGATAGCCAATGTGTGGTTACCTGAATAGTATGGAGTCCATAATATGTCAATGGAAGCAGAAGACGAACCAGCGATAGGGCTCATTCCTCGAGTGGTGTTTAGCAGTTCAAATCTGGTGTACTCGTTGTGTAACACAATCACTTCAATATCAATAAAACCGGACTGGCTTGTACCAAGATTTTCCACGACGATGTTTAAATTCATTTCAACTCCAATTACGCCATCTGTAACATAGAGGGATTCAGGCTTGTTGAAATTGGCTATTGGATAGTTCGATGAAAACATCTCATACAACGACCTGTTAGCATTGTCTGGGTAGGATATCGAGATGTCAACAACGTCCAAATCGACGTTTACAGACCTACCCGAATCAGCACTAACAGCATTAGGAAACGACGGTAAAAGAAGAGCGATTATTAGAACAGGTAGTAGTCTTCCCATACGCCTCGGCTTGGCACAGTAATTCAAGGATTATGACTCCTTCGCTATTCTTCTTCAATGGAAATTTTTGAGTTTTCTAATTTTAATTCCAGTTTTCTTTGCTTAGCCTGCGCAGCAAAGTACACTGTAAAGGACGGCACTAGTATCATTCCAAAACAACCGATTACAGCAGCTAATGCCCACATAAATTCTGTTGCTGCGTCGATTTCGAATTGCTCTACATTTCCTAACTCTTCGTTAACCTGAGTTAGTCTGACTGTTGGTGCCACATTTCTCTCACCATTTTCGATTACTGTGATTCTTACCGAGGTCTGCTC
>WTIA01000078.1 GCA_011522915.1 Methanobacteriota archaeon | reverse complement strand
AACAGTGCCATTGATATAGGGGAGTAAGGTCGGCAAGTTGCTTGGTGGTACGATGACGACGTTTTACGATGTCCCTGCTGATTTGTTGAACCCTGCTCTTGCTGGTAAACTTTCCGAAATCGACACAATTTCCCGCCCGCAGTGGGCTGATTATGTCAAGACAGGAGTTCACAGGGAGCGCCCCCCAACTCAAACCAATTGGTGGGAATTGAGATGTGCAGCACTGCTTCGCAAGGTTGGCCGAGAAGGGCCAATAGGCGTAAATGCATTAGCCCAAGCATACGGCGGAAAGAAAGACAACGGCTCAAATCCAAACACTCCTGCAATGGCTAGCCGCCATGTAATCCGCACAGCACTACAACAACTAAGTGATGCTGGCCTTATTTCGATTAAAGAGACTAAAACCGTTCAATCTGTTGATGGAGACCAAAAATTATACTCTGGAAGAATAATCACAGCTGCTGGACAGAAACTACTAGACGAGGTTGCTCATTCAGTGAGGCCTCAGGCAGAAGAATCCTACCCTGGATTGGCAAAGTATTGATGGACGTGACTGGAAGTGGCCACCATGACTCAAAATGCTGACGACGAATTGGCGAGATTGCGTGCAGAACGCATGGCGCAAATTCAAACTCAGATAGAAGAGCAAGCGGCTGCACAGGCAGAAGCAGAAATTCAACAGGAATCAAAAAACGCTGCGCTAGCTCAATTAGATGCAGCAATGAAAACAATTCTTACTCCTGATGCAAGATCAAGGCTTGCCAGTTTGAATCTGGTCAATCCGGATTTGACAACAAAGGTCAAATCTCATCTTGCGACCTTATCAACAGAAAAGAGAATCGCAACACCGGTTAATGATATCCAACTCAAGCGAATTCTTGCAGGCCTCTCTGAGGCAAAAAGAGAAACTAGCATTAGAAGAATCTGAGGTGAAAATATGTCACGTAATAAGCCAGCCGCAAAGAAAATCCGCCTATTGAAGGCTGGAAAGCAGAACCGTCGTGTCCCTGTTTGGGTTATGCTAAAGACATCTCGTAACACGGTTTCACACCCCAAGCGTCACAACTGGAGACGCTCCAAACTACAGAGGTGATATAGATGGCACGTGCAGCAGTTAGCGAGTTAGTTGTTCCATTAAGAAACGCTTGGAACATCACAAGGTACAAGAGAGCACCAAGAGCAATCCAGATAATCAAGAATGAGGTTGTAAAACACCTAAAAGTTCGTGAAGATGAAGAAGTATGGATTGATCCATCAGTAAACGAAGCAATTTGGGCACGTGGTATAGAGAACCCACCACGAAAGATCCGTCTACAAGTAACACGTCACGATGAACCAGATATTCCAATCGAAGTCAAACTAATGGAGGAGTGAAAATGGGAAACATTCGACCAACATTCATCAAATTAAGAGCAATTATTCTGTGTGAAGAGCACGGAGAGAAATTTACAGATGACTTTGACCACAACAAAAAGATGGTTGAGCAACTAACTGATGTCGAATCTAAGAAGTTGCGAAACTGGATTGCTGGTTACGTAACTCGTTACCGCCAGCGACGCACAGACTGAGGATGTAATATGGCGATTAGAGTCGCCTGGGACAGAACTCCAGTCAGCATCCACGGAGACAAATCGGAATTAGAAATGTTGATCCAACATCTTCGTGAAAATCACAATTTTCGTAAGCACTCTATCATCATGCCAGATAGAGAGAATGATGAGGAAGCAGTAGTTTTTCTTTATGCGCCTTGTGACCCACGCTGGATTGCGGAGGTCATGTAATGGGTGACAGGCTCGCTGTAGATTTACCTTCATCCAATTATTCTTTGGACATTGTATTAGTTGGAATTAACCATCCAGGAAATCTCGGTGCTATCTGTCGGACTATGCTTAACCACGGTTTCGACAAATTATCCTTAGTTTCACCAAACTGTTCTCCAGACGATGAGGAGGCGCGCAACCGCGCAAAACATTCTGGCAGGATTTTGGACAGTTCCAAAATATATTCTTCACTCGATAATGCAATCGAAGAGTCTTCACTTGTCGTTGGTACGAGTGGTAAGCGCGAGGTTGGTTCAAAGGTATTGAGGAGACACTTTGTTTTGCCTTGGGAGTTAGCAGAGATGCTGAGGGATTTCGAGGGAAAAGTGTCACTTGTCTTTGGTGAAGAGGGTAAAGGTCTATCTGCAGAGGACTTGGATAAATGTGACCTATTACTCACACTGCCTACATGGGAAGGATATCCAATCGCAAATCTATCACAAGCGGTTGGGCACTGTGTATACGAATTACACAGGGACAGAGTAATTTCTGGAACAATGGTTAGGGGGGTCGAGAAAGAACGTGTGATAACGCCCGAACTACGAAAAATTTTGAAACAAGCAATATCCGAATTTTCAGACTCCCTTGATAGCGATAAAAAAGAGTTGATTCAGGACGTTATAGATAGAGTAATTTTACGCGGTTTACCTATTGATTCAGAAGCGGAGAGACTTATTGGCGCTTTTGTACAAGCTACAACAGCACTGCAAAAAGTTGCAAATGATGAAAATTGGAGGCGTGAAAGAAGGAAGAGAGTTACTCCCTCCAACAAGCCCAGGACTTAGGTGTCTCCCTTACATGCATTGCAACGAGCCTCAATTTATTTCCATAAGTCGAGGTAATATGGGGGCTAACCTGTTCAAATGCCCATTTAGCTAGATTTTCTGCTGTTGGGATAAATGGAACCTTAACGATTCTGTGTTCAGGTGGTAATTGATCGAACAGATTTACCAGCATGCTATCTTTCTCATAGACAACAAAAGCATGGTCTACAACATCATGAACATATTTCTCAAGAATCGCAGAGACATCTGAAAAATCCATTAGCATTCCTTCTTCAGAAACTCCTTCTGTATCTACAACATCTCCCTCGATTTCAGCCTCAAATCTGTATCTGTGTCCATGTATGTGTCGGCATTTCGATTTATGATTTGGTACTCTGTGACCTGTATCGGTTTCAACATATCTTCGTATAATAGTAGTCAATTAATCACCTCTGAAATTTAAGCAAATTGAATTGATGCAATATCGAGGTCCCTTACTCTCATGGAATAAGTGTCCTAAATGTGAATCACAGCCTGAACACCTAACTTCAATCCGAATCATTCCATAACTAGTATCCTTTAATTGTGTAATATCCGCATCCTCAACCTCTTTGCTGAATGCAGGCCACCCACAACCAGAATCAAATTTTGCATCCGACGAAAATAGTAATTTATCACAATCAGCACAGTAGTATTTTCCTTCGTCAAAGTGTTTGTCATATTCTCCAGTAAACGGCCTCTCAGTTCCATTTTCCTTCATTACATGGAATCGTAATTGTGCCTTTAGAGCGCCAGTTAGAACTTCATTCCACGGTTTTACATACTCTACCGGGTCTTTCCTTCCAATCGCATGGAATGCTAGTATTCTTTCAATGTCAGCACCACTAGTACCACTCGCCCTTCCGTTTTTATCAGGGTTGTAGGATGTATTGGTATTTGCAAATACCGTGTCAAAATCTAAGTTCATTTTTTGGCAAGAAATCAATGCATCTCTAAGGATAGTTTCTTTGTCTCCATCTATGTACGGCAAATTGAATTTTACCTTTTCACTATCCCAATTGCCTACTGCAAATGCATTACCAATCGATTCGTAAAATTCAGGTCTGCAATCGGGGTAGATCGCATGGTCACCAGAATGAACACCGAGAGCAATTTCAACGTCAGTATTTTCTCTCAAAGCAACCGACAATGCGTAACCATACAATATTGAAGCGAAAATAGCATTTCGATTGGGAACAACGGTGGCCTTCATTTGCTCTTCTTCATAATGGCCTTCTGGGATTTCAACATCATCACTGGTTAGTGCTGAGTGGAATAGACTCATTGCTGAGGAAAGGTCGGCGATTTTATGCTCAATATTGAATCCATTATCTTTCAAGTACTCGATATTAGCAACGGCCCTCTCTAATTCGATGCGATGTTTTTGTCCATATTCATAAGAGATGCAACTCACGGTGTACCCCTTTGCTAGAAGATGAATTAGTAGTCCGGTAGAGTCCATGCCCCCACTCAATGCCATAACAGCCCTCATTAGTCTACCCCCATCCACTTATGTGTCTGTAAAGATAGACGCCATCCTGGAGATTCTTTGACAAGACGCTCGACGACTGCGAAACTTTTGCCATTGTGTTCCACAGACTCTCCTTCCATGTAACAAGGTTGAATGTATAAGTGTTCAAATCCTTGTTTCAAATCATCATACATGGACAAATCTTGTCCACAATACACTATTTTCAATTCGTGGCCAGTCCTCTGTTTTATGGATACATTTGGGTATAATTGGTCTTTGGGAGAAACACAAATCCAATCGATGATATCTGGCACGGGTATGGTACCATTTGTTTCAATCGACAAATTGATTCCATGCTCTTTCAATTTACTACCTATTGTCTGCAAATCTTGTAAACACGGTTCTCCACCAGTGAATATAACTCGCTTGCAGTTAAATGCTAGAACTTTTGATACGATATCGTCTAGATGCATTTCTTGAAATGTCAGAAAGTCAGTATCGCACCATTCACACCGTAAGTTGCAATTTCCGAACCTTATGAAGACATGAGGAATTCCAGCGTGAAATGCTTCACCCTGCACGGAATGAAAAATTTCAACGATTGGATATGTAGTCATATAGAACATCTCACAATGGTGGACTGTGAATTAATTGCATTAATTCGCTTCTGGCTTCACTTCTATCAAAGAAAACTCCTCTCATAGCACTGGTCGTCATTACTGCATTTTGTTTTGAAACACCACGGCACTGCATACAACCGTGTGCTGCTTCAATAATGACAGCTGAACCAAGAGGATTGAGGTGTTCCTCCAAATCACTAGCAACTCCGTTGGTAATCCTCTCTTGGTTTTGTAATCTTCGAGCATGTAACTCAACGATTCTAGCCAATTTGCTGATTCCGACAATCCTTTCTGTGGGGATGTAAGCAACATGTGCACGACCTTTGAATGGCTGCAGGTGATGTTCACAAGTTGAGTGAAATTCTATATCTCTCAATAGAACTATTCCGTCATATCCTTCCCCATTGAATGTTGATGATAACACCTCAGATGCATCCATCTTATATCCCGCATAAATTTCTTCAAACGACTCAACGACACGCTTTGGTGTGTCGATTAACCCTTCCCGATTGTTATCATTCTCTATATATTTTAGCAGTGTGCTAACAGCTTTCATTGCCTCTTCCTTTGACGTCAATTACGTCCCTCCATTCTTCCATGCCTTACATCGATCTCATCTAGTTGGTCAAGCATTTTTCTGCATGCAGTTCTGATTGCATCAGCAACACTGACGAATTTTCTATCGTCTCCAACATGTATTTTCAGATCTTCTAAAATCTCTGCAGGCATGTCTAGACTTACCTTAGGCATAGTTCCGCCGTGATATGCCCACTTTATCAAAGTATTCTTCTAGTATTACTAGAGTAATACTTTCAATAATTCAAGATATTGAAGCAACGAGATCTTCTCTGTTGAATTGCTTAGCCGCATACCAAGCCGCTAAACCTGCATAGAAAATACTAGAAATTAACCATACTAATATGTGTTCAAATATTATCCTGTCAAGTAACAACTCTCGCATGGCTAGTAATATGTTTACAAGCGGTATTGCAAACCACCAAGACTCTATACTATCTAAATTGATTACTTGTGTGAATAATGCTGGGAAAATGATGAATAAAATCGCCGGTCCAAGAAGAGAGCCTGCTTCTTTTACACTATGTGCCTTCATTGCTAAAGCGAGTTCGAATGCGACTACCATCACAGCAAATATGACCACCGCTCCCAACAATAGTAGTATACTGACGAGAGAAACTGAAGGCAAGCCGATTACGGACGAGGATGCTAGGTAAGTAATTGCAAACAAGAGACCCCCTATTTGCAAAGCCACTCCAGCACTTGTAATGCTAGCAACCGCTAGCCATTTCCCTGCGAGAAGCTCTAATCTACTGCAAGGTAGGCACAACAAAGCCTCAAGTGTTCCACGCTCTCTCTCTCCAGCCGTCATATCAATCGAGGGTTGAATTGCACTAGATGCTGTCCATATTGCGATGACCATAGGAATGAACAATGATAATGCCAATCCTGCTTGTTCTCCCTTAGTTGCAGCATCCGCATTTTGGTAATCTCCATCCCACTTGACGGGGTCCAATGTGTCTTCTGGAACCAGGCCGGCCTCGACAAGAGTTCCGTTAACAACATTAGATTCCCAGGTGCTAATTGCCGTTATCATTCTGGTTCTTGCTTCATTAGATGCCTCACTAGTCGAGAGATAAATTATCGAAAATTTCCACCCAGATTCATTTTCTAATAGTCTGAAAATTGCTTTGGTTTCTTGATTTCTTATTTTGTCTAAGTCATCCCCTATGTCTGATAAATTATCGATATTCTGAGGCATATCCTCGAAAGTTATTCTGATATTGGAATCATTGAATGCTATACCTAACTCCTCACTAAAATCTCCTTGCCAATTAACATCGAGCTCTAAAGCATCCAATTCCGCAGCCTCTGATTGCAAGAGTAAAGGCAGTGCTATGAATAAAGCAGGAAATATCAGTAATGGTATGATTACTAGTGCTAACAGGGTTCTCCAATCGCGAATAAATTCTACAACCTCTTTCTTGGCAATCGTTTTAATGAACATCCAAGAACTACTCATCCTCAATCACCTCGCTTATGGTTGGTGTTTTGCCAGTAAGGAATCTTCTCCACCAACTTGCAATTCGACTTTCGTCTTTGGAATCTTCCCCACGATTGCGCGCTTTATCGGAAGTTAGGTAGACATAGGCGTCCTCAAGGGTTTCTTTCCCAGTAAGTTCTAGTAATTCTCTAGGAGATCCATCAGCCCGAATCTCTCCATTGTGAACTATGACTATCCTGTCACAAACCTGTTGAGCTTCGGCCAAATGGTGCGTGCTGTAGATCACGGTGCCGCCTTCATTGCGCAATTGTGTAACCAATTTTCTAACTGTTCTCGCACTTGTTACGTCCAACCCAGCCGTCGGTTCATCAAGCAACAATATGTCTGGACCGTGTGCTAAAGCCCTCAATAACGCAGTTTTTTGTCGCATTCCACGGCTGAAACCTTTCGTGTGTCTCGAAAGTGCTTCAGTAAGGTCCAACATTTTGGCAAAGTGGCTTACACGGCTCCAAGCTACATCATCATCAATTCCATACATTCTCGAATGGTATCTGATATTTTCCCAAGCAGTTAATCGAGAATATAGCCCGGTTGATTCTGGTACTACACCCAATTTTTCCCTCATATTTGAGACTCGATTTTTGCCAAACAGCACTGAACCCTTTGTAGGTTCCATAACTCCAGCCATCAACCGCAAAAGAGTTGTTTTTCCGGCTCCATTGCCACCAACCAATCCGACTACCTGGCCAGAGTGAATTTCTAAGTCAACATGGGTTAGAGCATCAACTTCTTTGAAACTCTTTGCAACACCGCTTAGAGATAGTAGTGCATCAGTCATATACAGTTCAACGTCCTTTTTCTATAGCGTTATTCAAACCCGGGTGCTTTTCCTCTAGTCTATTAGCCCTGTCTATTTGTTGCAATAACAAATTATGAACCTCTGTTTGCGGTATGCCCATCTCGATGTGATTGGCAATCATTTCAAGTGCTCCTTGTATTGCACCAGCATCTAAGAAAGCTTCATTTGAAATCGAACTATCATGCCTGCAAATTTCTAATTGCTTTGACACAAATTCCGATTCAGCCCTCACTCTTGGTGCATCTGCATGAGGTAGTGCGATTAACCGGTCAATGCAGGTTCGCATATCACTGGGTTCTAATATTCAGTTATGATTGCTTTGTTGCAAATCATCTTTCAGCCAGTTCGACCAGTACCCCACCTGTACTCCTTGGATGAACGAATGCAATCTTTGCACCATGGGCGCCCAATTTAGGAACTTCATCAATCATTTGAATTCCATTATCCAGTAGTAGTGAAATCATTTTTTCAATATCTTCGACCCTAAAGCAGATTTGTTGTACACCAGGGCCCCTTTTAGCGAGAAATTTTCCGATTGGTGTATCCTCGCCAGTCGGCTCCAATAATTCGATTTTAGGATTACTTGGGTCTTGCGCACTTGTTTCGAAGAATCTTGTAATCACTCCTTGGTCTTCGACCAGTTCATCTTGGCCTTGAATTAGCCCCAACAATTTCCAGAAATTCGACGCATCAGCTAATTTGTTGCAGGCAATTCCAATGTGATCTAAGTATATCTTCATCTTACCACCTAAAAACCACTTGGAGCCATGTATGTTCCGAATACCTCTTTCATTGCAGTAATAATTTCTCCCAAAGTACAGTCATTTTTCAGCGCCTCAATCACCAACGGGAATAAATTTTCATTTCCTTTTGCAGCAATGGTTATTGCTTCCAATGATCTTTCTGAAGCGATATTATCTCTGGCGTCTCTGATTGCTTGAAGCTTCTCTTTTTGCTTATTTCCTAACATAGGGTCAGGTTTTAGCAAAGGAGGAATCTCTTCCTCATCGAGAACTCCATGATTTATGCCAACAATTTTTCTTTCACCAGATTCGACTTTTGTGAGGTGCGACCATGCAGTCTCGTGAATTTCTCTCTGCTGGAAACCTGATTCTATCGCTTTCATTGCGCCACCCATTTTTTCAATTTCAAGAATTTTTTCGAGGGATTTGTTGTAAATTTCTTCTGTAAGCATTTCAACAAAGTGCGACCCACCTAGCGGGTCAACAACGTTAGCAACCCCACTTTCTTCAGCAATAATTTGTTGAGTTCTTAGAGCCACAGTAGCACTTTCTTCTGTTGGAAGACCTAATGCTTCATCATAGGAATTTGTGTGGAGACTTTGTGTTCCGCCACAGACAGCTGCTAAGGCTTGTATCGTAACTCTTGCAATGTTGTTCAATGGCTGTTGTGCTGTAAGTGAAACCCCAGCTACTTGCGTGTGAAATCTCAGCATTGCACTTTTTGGGTTTTTTGGATTATATCTCTGAGTGATTAAATCGTGCCACAATTTCCTTGCTGCCCTAAATTTGCTGGCCTCCTCAAAGAAATCATTGTGACAATTAAAGAAAAATGACAACCTCGGTGCAAACTGGTCAATATCTAATCCTTTAGCGACGGCTTCCTCAACATAAGCCAAGGCATTCGATATTGTAAATGCGACTTCTTGAACAGCCGTCGATCCAGCCTCTCTAATATGATATCCAGAAATAGAAATAGTGTTCCACTGTGGAATTTGCTCAGCACAATACTCGAAAATATCTGTTATCAATCGCATTGATTCCTTTGGCGGAAATATGTGGGTTCCTCTTGCAATGTATTCCTTCAGAATGTCGTTTTGAATTGTCCCTCTTATTTGTTCGCTCGTCACACCATTCTCTTCGGCTACTACTACGTACATAGCTAGTAGTACCATTGCTGGCGCATTTATTGTCATAGAGGTTGAAACTTTGTCCAGAGGGATTCCAGACATCAGAATACGCATGTCATCTAGACAAGTAACAGAGACGCCAACTTTTCCTACCTCTCCTTCACTCATTTCGTCATCAGCATCTAGGCCAAGTTGCGTTGGCAGGTCAAATGCAACAGAGAGTCCTTTCTGTCCACGTTCTAGTAATAGTTTGAAGCGTTCATTTGTATCCTCTGCGCTACTAAATCCTGCGTATTGTCGCATTGTCCATAATCTAGACCTGTACATAGAATCGTGGATTCCTCTCGTGTATGGCGGCTTTCCAGATTCGTCAGGTCCTGCAATCTTTGGGATTTCAATCCCACCCAGAGTCCTCCAGTCATCCTTACGTAGACTGGTCATTGCTTTCCCTCAATGATGGTGGCCGCCCGGTCCGTGTGCGTGACCATGTGCGATTTCTTCTTCGGTTGCGTCGCGAATTTCTACGATTTCTACATTGAATGTCAACGACTCTCCCGCCAAGGCATGATTAAAGTCAACTGTTACTAACTCATCTCCCACTTCTGTAACTCGGAATGGCCCCATGTCACTCATTAGTGTCATACCAGTCTCGGGTTTAATCTCGCCAAACATCTCTACAGGTACCTTTTGGATTGCGTCTGGATTGTGTTCACCATAAGCATCTTCTGCTGAAAGAGTGAATTCGACTTTTTCTCCTACGCTAGCGCCCATAAGTTCTCTTTCGAACCCTGGTATCATTTGCTTGTGTCCCACTAAGAAAGTTAGCGGGTCCCTATCTTTGCTTGAGTCAAAAATTTCTCCAGATTTTGGTAATGTTCCAGTGTAGTGGACTGTTGCAACTGTGTTATTTTCTATTTTTGTCATTTTATCATCTCTTTGTTGTGTACCTTTTTACCATGCGTCTGAACTCCTCAGCAACATCTTCTGGAATGATTAGTTCTGCTTCTTTCTGGTTGATAAATTCGAGCGCATCATCAATACCTGACCGTTCGCCCTTCGCCCAAATCTGTCCGAGGATGTTTGAGCGATGTTCTTCACTGATTGCATCGTTTTCAAGCAATTCTCGAGCCGCATATTTGTATTCGAGATATTTTCTGCGGTCCAATTTTTTGGACTGTGGTTGCCTTCCTCCACCTTTTTTGTCATGTGATCTGCGTCGCTTTTGCTTCTTGTCAGTCTTTTTGATTTCGGTTTTAATGGTCTTGAATACGTTTGCACTTTTAGGAATTGAATCATCTATAATTACGTCAATAACGAGATCTTCTTCCACGACTTCGGCTTTGATTTCGGATTTGATCTGGATATCCGGCTTGAGGGCTTCTGTATCCTTTTCCTCTTCTTTCTTTGACTCCTGAGCCTCTTTAGCAAATTGTGCAGTAGCGGCAGATTTTGCCCTCAATGCTGCTAGTCTTTCCTCTCGTCCATCCGGTTTCTTAACCTCTGTCTTCGGAACAGGCTTTGGTTGTGGAGAAGGTTGGTGCTTTGGTTTGGCAACAGTTTTGTCAGAACTTTGAGCAGATTTGGATTCAATCTCTCGTCTTTGTTTGAGAGCTTCCATTGCTGCTTTTTGTTTAGCCGCCAAGTCATTAACTGGCTTTGCAGGAGCCGTTGGACGTTGCTGTCTTGGCGCCGGCCTTGCGGTTTTTTCTTTTCTGTCACGAGCTTTTTGACTTGCGTTAGGCGCAAAGGGATTGAAAGGTTCGTCCTTACGCCGTCGCCCGTTCATGGTATTGCGGTCTCTCGGCCTCTCATAACCCTTGGCATATTGTCAAGGCCACGAAATCGGTGTTTGGTCAGTACGTAATTCCTGATCGATACCTGATTGTAACAGAGATGTTGTTCTTCCATGATTGAGTTCTAACCAACCTAATCTTGCTATCATTGTGCCATTATCAATGCAGTACATTCTCGGTGGGCAATGGCTACTTGCTCCTCTTTCTTCGCACATTATACTAGACATGTCTCGAATTCGTTGATTGCAGGCGACTCCGCCCCCGAGTAGAATTTCTGTCTTTCCTGTGTGTGCTAAAGCGCGCTCCGCAACTTCAATACAAGCTGCAAATGCGTGTTCTTGCAGGCTCCAACATACAGCTTCGAATGGCTTTCCGTTGCTAACTAGTTTGTTTGCTGCGCTCATGATTCCAGAGAAGGCAAGATCCATACCATGGACGGCATAAGGTAACTCCAATCCCTCTAGAGAAGGGTTAGGGTTTTCTTTTAGCCACTCAAGAGCCTTCTTTTCAATTACAGGACCTCCAGGGAAAGGTATTCCATGTTTTCTTGCAAACTTATCAAGCATGTTACCTATACCAATGTCGAGGGTTTCTCCCAATACTCTATATCTTCCATCTAATCTTGCGATAACTTGAGTATTTCCGCCACTGACATACAGTAAAATTGGGTCATCGCACCCACATTGTTCTCTACCAATTTCTATGTGGGCCACGCAATGGTTTACGCCGATTAGTGGAACATTAAGGTGGGTTGAAATTGTTCTTGCGGCAGCTGCGCCAGTTCTAAGGCAAGCGCCCATTCCAGGCCCTTGAGAGTAAGCAATTGCTCCAATGTCACTTGGCGTCAAATCATTGTCCTCTAGAATTTTAGAAAAAAGTGTTGTAGATAATTCTACATGGTGGTCGGCAGCCTCTCTAGGGTGAATGCCGCCTTCACTCGGACGGATGGTATCTGATGCGGATGGCCTAGGTTTCCCTTCACCATCGACTAGTCCAAAGGAAAACGTGTGAGCGGTTGATTCGATACCCAGTGTCCACTCTCCTGCCATGATACCGCCTGTCGGATATACTATCTAACGGTTTTAGTCTGGTGTTGTTAATGGAGAGGCTGTTACTCAATGCTGGCCCCATCGCTCACATGAGGTGTGACGGCCCCATTCGGGGGAATATTACAGACGAATCGCAATTGATTCTCGAACCAGGTTTTGCAATTTTGGTTGAAGATTATAGAATCAAAAAAATTGGTCTGTCGGAGGATATGGCATCTGAATTTTCAAATGTAAATTCGATGGATTTGGAAGGTAAGGCAGTGTTGCCTGGACTTGTTGATGCTCATACACATCTCTTGTGGGCAGGTGATAGAAGCCGGGAAGTTACTTGGCGCCAAAATGGTCTCAATTATCGTCAAATTGCTGAGAAAGGCGGTGGAATTGCTGCTACTGTCAACCCAACAAGAGCGGCTACAGATTCAGAATTAGCTCATCTTGGTGTTGAAAGAATGAGGGAATCGCTTCGAAATGGAACAACGCACATTGAAGCTAAATCGGGATATGGCTTAGATACACAAACAGAATTACGTTTGCTTTCTATCGCAGAGAGCCTAGGTGCAATCGATGGTCTACCATCCCTAGATCTAACGTGGTTAGGTGCTCACTCAGCACCCCCTTCTAAGTCTCTTGAATCATATCACGAAGAAATAATTTCAGAACAATTGCCCGCAGTAATTGAACAAGGAATTGCACGAAGCGCCGACGTTTTTTGTGAACCCGGTTGGTTCAATCTTGAGCAAACAGAGGAAATTTTACGAGCAAGCAAAAAAGGCGGATTGGATTTAAGGTTGCACATTGATGAATTTGAAGATGGAGGTGGTGGGGAATTAGCAGCAGAATTACAGGTAACGACTGCTGATCATGCACACTACACAAATGATGACTCACGACAAAAAATGAGTGATGCAGGTGTTAATACTGGATTCTTACCTGGTACTCCATATTCTATGGGCTCTGATTATCCGCCATTCAAAAAATGCTTAGATAATAATTGGGTTTGGTCAATCGCATCGGATTTTAATCCAAACTGTCGGACAATGAGTTTGCCATTTATTGCTTCGATTTTAGTACAACGTAATGATATATCGCCAATTACTGCTCTAGCAGCATGTACTAGAAATTCAGCAGAGACTAGCCCACATCCGTCTGGGCTAGCTCACGGTCAGATAATTGAGGGCGGAATCGCAAATCTGAACATAGTGGATGGCCCATACTGGGAGGCTTGGTGTTTACAGCCCGGACATTCACCATTTGCTGCCACCATGATCGAAGGAAATATGATTTATCATTAAACATTAATAGAAGGGTAATTAATATGAATTCAAAGAAAAGCCTTTGGCTAGAAACTGTAGTATGTTCAGCAAGGAAAAGTGTAGATGCTAGACTTGAGAGAATGTTAGAAGCAAGACAAGAAATGCGGAGAAGGACTGATGGTTGCATTAGAGCCTGGGTTTCTAGATCTATGGACGGGCAACCAATGTTTTTACTTCAAGCGATATATGATTCCGAAGAATCTTGGCATAAAAGTGCAAAACGCGTATCTGAAGAGCTAGATTCTAGAGATGGTGGAATAGAATCTTTACTTGGTGGACCTCCACTTGTAGGGATTTTTGCTTTGAATCCAGAAAACCTCGATTTAGGCGCACCATAGTTGTCGCATAACATACATTATGCGACAACAACTTTGACCAGATAATAGCAACAGGCTCGCAGTGCACGCTTTCGTACTTGGAAAGTGCAAACTTTTGAAAATATGACCTTAGAATGGGGGGGTTATAGCCTAAAAATCTCAATTTTTGACGTCTTCTTCAATCATAGCATTCATTACTAAGATTGTTCAGGCAGAAGCGGTTCAAATGGCTGAAATCAGCGGATTCTGTTTGAAATGCAAAACCTACGGTCCAATAAAGGATGGAAAAATGATTATGATGAGCAATGGTCGCACTAGGTGTGCTGGTTTTTGCTCACAGCAAGGTTGCACCGGTAAAATATCCAAGATTGTCTCATAATCACAACTACCGATTCGGATATATACCGAATCAATGTGGAAGAAGCAAGAGGGCTCGTGGTCTAGGGGTTATGACGTTGCCTTGACATGGCAAAGATCGCCAG
>WTIA01000035.1 GCA_011522915.1 Methanobacteriota archaeon | reverse complement strand
CTACCACCTTCACCAATTTCAAAGAGTACCAAGTGGATTCCAGCAACTACCAATCCGAATAAGCCGGCAGATACCAGTGAGACATAAATTTCCTTTAGCGTGTCAACGCTTTCTAATCGTGTATCATAGAGTGTGTTGTATTGTTCTGCGACGGTTTCTTGTTCCGCTCGCATGAACGCATCGATTGGCTGACCTGCCTCTATCGAGAATGCCATTCTATCTAGGAAGTCAGTCCATAGAGGAGAAGGTGATTGTTGAGCAACTATCCTTGCTGCTTCTGGCAATGATGTATGCCACTTATCCACAAGTGTCTCAATTCTTTTGACCTCTTGGGCTAATTCACCATAGTCCTTCATTTGGCGCAATATATCGAAAATTGTAGCAGCACCAACCTCACCAAGAGATAGAATACCCATTCTAGTGATGAACATGTGCATTTCTTTCTCGATTTTTATCGCTGATCTATTTACTTCTAGTATAGGGAAGTAAATCGCTGCACCACTCGTTAAAAGGGGCAATAGGACAATGAGGAATATTCCTGTAAACCCTGCGAATAGAGCACCCTCAGAAAACCCTCCTGTTAAGAAAATTAGAAGGATTGCTGTAATCAAACCTGCCAAAGCTGCAGGCAAAACGAATGCGAATAGAAATCGTGGGACAGGCATTTCAAGGCGACGCAGAGCAATCTGCCAAGTCGCCATCCTCTCCATCTAATCATCCCCATTTCAGCGCTCAGTTACACTGACCCATGTGTCTACTGCCGAGCGGAATGCTTCCCAACCGCCATTGTAGTACAGATTCAATAGGTCGAATACATCGTCGTAATGTGTTAAGTCGCGGTCTGCCATTGCCTGTATAGCTTCAGCACGTCGCGTCAGTTCATCGTATGCTTCTCTTTTATTTTCGAATCCCATTTGGGCTGCGATTTTATTTTCCAACAAATGTGATTGGAACATACCACGGAAGTAGTGCTTATCTTTTACCGGGTCCCACTCGAACATACCCCTAGTCAAAACACCATCACTGTGCTTATTGTACCCAATTACTTCGTCAATTCCAGTGATACGTCGGGCGATACCACCACCAGGTGCTTCGACAACCTCTTGGAAAATAGCGAAATTCAAGTTGTCGAAGAACCGAATTGGAACGTTAATTGGGTCACCAGTAAATCTCTGAATCATCTTGACGATTGATGATGCGTGGAATGTTGCTATTACTGGGTGACCAGTCTGCATAGCCTGGAACGCAGTTGCACCTTCTACACCACGAATTTCTCCAATGATGATGTATCTTGGACGAGAACGAAGTGCAGCCTTCAACAAGTCGAACATTTCGACTCTGCTTTCCTCATTCTTTGAATCACGAGTAACCAATCGCTGCCAGATTTTGTGCCTAACCTTTACTTCAGGAGTATCTTCTGCCGAGTAAATTTTCACGTTGTGGTCAATGAAAGGAAGAATTGCATTGAGGGTTGTTGTCTTACCAGACGCGGTCTCTCCACTCACAAGTACCGACATTCCATACTCTAGACATATCCAAATATACGCTGCTTGTTGGGCACTCATTGTACCCCACTTGATTAACTGAATTACTGAGATCGTTTCTTCAGCGAACTTTCTGATAGTGAATGAAGGACCGAGCATAGAAACGTCGTCGGAGAAAATGATGTTGATACGAGAACCATCTAACAAAGCCCCGTCGATAATTGGTTTATTGTCGGATACAGGGCGTCCAATACGCTCTGACATGGCTCTTAGATATCTTGCTAGTAGGTCTCTTTCACGGAATCTGATGTTTGATGTTACCATTCCAAACACTTTGTGGTCCATGTGAACGTGTTTCAAACCGACTGAGTGTATATCTTCAAGCATCTCATCTGAAAGTAATGGTTCAAGAGGTCCATTGCGAATTAAATCTCTGATAATCGTATAACGTAGTCTATCTCTTTGCTCTTTGGTGACAACTATTCTCTTGTCATCCATTCCAAGGACTTCCCACATTCTACCTTGTCTGCGCACAGCACCTCTAGCCTCTGAATCAAGCATGGTATATCTGTCAATCATACCTGACAGAATGTTTTCGAATTCATCATCTGTGGTAAAAGTTGGAGCACTAGGAGCTTCTTGTAACAGCGTTTCAATCAAAGTTCTTCGAATGTTTTCTTCTTCATCTGTTAGCTGTGGTTCAAGTCCGAACCACAAAGTTTGACCCTCGGAGCCATCATCGTCTTTTGGACGATACATGTGAACAAAAATCGGCTCTTTAGTCACATAGATTAAATTCATTGGTTCGACCTTTCGAGCATCTCTATCCAATGGCCCGTAGTAATACGGTCTGCTACCATATTGTGCTTCAAAATCCTTGACCCATTGAGCGACGTGCGGATGTGCCGCCATCACAGATTCAAGGTCACCCCTTTGGAATCGTAGTTCTTCGTCTTCCATCAGCTCACCGCCGTAATATCTACGATGAAGCCCATGTATGGCTCAACACGCCATCCAACGCTTGCTTGAACAGGCCCTGCGGCTCTCAAGAATCTGGTAACTACGATTGTTCGCTTGATTTCGCCGCCGACGAAACCTGCATTCATATCGAGAAGTACCTCACAAGATGAACGTAGTTTGTGTACTAATTTTTCATCCATTTCAGTAGGGTCGATTGTCAATAGTAGGGAACGTGATTCGCTGCAAATTTTTCGCAGACGCTGTAGTGCTGCTAGATGTTCAGAGGGTTGCATATCCTCTGGAATTAATGCTGATGCAGAATCTACTACTACTACATCAGCTTTGTCAACTGCGTCCGATTCTAGCACATCGAACAAGTCTACTCCTTCTTTTGCTTCGGCTATGACACCAAACCTTGAGAACACCATCAACATACCACTGCCGATGTATTCAGTTACTGGGTAACCGATAGATTCCATTTGCTCTATCCATCCACGAGTGGTTAATTCAGTTGTTACGACTAATACCTTTGAACCATTTTCGAGCAATCCGAAAATTAGTCTTTGACTGACAAGTGATTTTCCACTTCCAACCTCGCCTTGAATCATCCAAAGGCTTCGGTTTGGAAGGCGAGCACCCATTGCATTAGCAAGGCTGTCCTGTTCGAGGGTGAACTCATAGCCATCTTCTACTGGTTTAGGTGGATCTTCAAACACTCAATCTCACCTCTGCTGTTTCTGAATCGGTTCCCTTAACCCCATCACTTACTGTTGATTGAACAATAATTGTGACGGTTGCAAGGTCATTATCTGAATAACTGAACGAGGAATCTGATACTACCACTTCGATGACATAATCTGAAGCCCAGACGGTGTTTGAAGGATAAAGCGTAGGAGTTCCTACTACACTAGCAGAAACTCCATCGACGAAGATTGTGAACTCGCTGAGGTCCAATATTCTGAGTCCACTATTTTGGAAGAATAGAGTAATTTGTTGGTTAGCAGTAGACGTATCGAGTAATACATCTCCTCTATCGCCGCTGAATGAAACTTCGGTTTCTGCATCAGCTACATTCTCTTTAGCATTGGTTCCGTTTGCTTCCGCAACCTGTCCCCAAGACTCGAGCAATACAACCGATGCGGCACCACTAATCAACAATGATGTCACGAGTAAAATCATCGTACTTGCGCCGCCGTCAGCCATGGTTTCACCTCAAAGAACTCTAGCGGCTTTTGTTTGACCATCGACTGTTAGAGCAATACGAGTCGAGGTTGTTTGTCCACCATTGTGATAATAGAATTCGTAAGTCTCTCCTGGGAATATGATGGTTGGTTGATATCCTTCATGTCCATCTGAGAGATTTATTGGTGAGCCGCCGTCATCAAACAACCAAGCAAAATCTGTTTCGATATCTGTGCTACCGTCGTTGGTAACATTGACGTAAACCAAATTTCCAAGGCTTGCAGTGATGTTTAGACTGCTACCGGTGTTAGACCCTGTGACCTCCAGATAGTACGTGGAGGTGTAGAGATACGACGAACCGTGGTTAAGGA
>WTIA01000037.1 GCA_011522915.1 Methanobacteriota archaeon | reverse complement strand
GAATAGAATTCAAAGTTGAACCGTCCACTAGGTGCAGACGCATCTCTATTCCCATTGATTGGGCCAGACTGATTTCACTCATCAGTGCATCGGGATTTGGTTTTGCCAATTTATACTGCGAAAATCATGTCGAGAGTCTTTGTTTTGTGTGTGACAACTAATTTACTCAAAGGGTGTATACCGTTAAGCATTCATCAAGTTTAGGTCATGTGGGTGATAGCATTCAAGAGTAACCATCAGTCCGTAGTGAATAGGAGGGTTTGATGTGGCTACTATCAAAGAGCAAATTCAAGCCCTTTATGATGAGATAAATAAAACTCAGAAAAATAAGGCAACAAATGCCCACATCGGTAAGCTGAAGGCAAAGATTGCCCAGTTAAAACTCAAGGAAGAAAAGGCCGCAGCATCGGCAAAAGCAGCAGGTCCTGCAAAGGGATTTGAGGTAAAAAAATCAGGAGACGCTTCTGTGGCCCTAGTAGGATTCCCTTCAGTTGGTAAGTCGACTCTGATCACCAAAGTTACTGATGCTAAGTCAGAAGCAGGTAATTTCGCATTTACAACTCTAACGTGTATCCCTGGTTTGATGGAGCATAGAGGTGCAAAAATACAGATTCTGGATTTGCCCGGTCTAATCAAAGGTGCTGCCGAAGGAAAAGGAAGAGGTAAGGAAATTCTAGGTGTGATTCGTTCTTGCGACATGGTTCTTTACATTGTAGACCCATTCCAAGATTCTCACTTCAGAGTACTGCACAGAGAGTTGGAAAATGCAGGCATCCGCCTAAACCAAACGAAGCCTCCTGTCTTCGTCAAGCGTGTAGACAAAGGTGGAATAGACGTCCGAACGACCGTTGAACAAACCCACCTCACACCTGAAGAGATGGGAGACATTATTCGCTCATTCGGATATACATCCGCAATTGTGACCCTACGTGCAGACACTACCGCAGAAATGCTGGTCGACACAATGGTAGGAACTCGTGTCTACTCAAAATCGGTAATCGCTGTAAATAAAATCGATATCGCTTCTGAAGAGGAAATTGCTTCTGCAGAAAAGGCTCTTCCTCAAGACTGGCCAATCATGCGCATATCTGCATTCAAGGGAACGGGTTTGGATGAATTGAAGGACTTCATCTACGACAATCTCGGCTTCATGCGTATTTTCTTGAAGCCACAAGGTCAGGAAGCCGACTTAGAAGAACCCCTGATTGTCAAAGACGATTCAACCGTGGAAAATGTCTGCAATAACCTACACAGAGATTTCGTTCGTAAGTTTAGATTCGCAAGAGTGAAGGGGCCATCTGCAAAATTCGATTGGCAACGCGTTGGCTTAGATCACCAACTCAAAGATGGTGATCTTCTATCAATTATCATCAAAAGATGAATCAATTGCTTGAGGTGGCCAAACTGTCTGTTTCAGATAAGATACTCATCATTAGGGACGCACTACCTGCGATGAAAATTATCCCAATAGTGGCGTGAATTGTCCATCCTAGCAAGTTATTGTATCCGCCAATCAGAACGAGCATAATGTACCAAGCTAATACTGATACAGTTGGGATTAGGAATGCGAATAGTCTTGTTCTTTCACCATATAATTTGTAAACGATGTCAAGTAAAATTCCAGTTAGTAATGGAGTCATGAAATGCTTCCATGCATCCCGAAGTTCACCTTGAGCGAATGCAGCGACTGCAAATCCATTCACAGCAAGCATAACCGTGAACACACCAAATTGCGCCTTCCATCTTTTTAAGAAGAATAGGATGAAACCTGCCATTATCATTGATTGGAATGTAATTGCAGTTATTCCTCTTTCTAATCCCTCAGTTCCAAGTTGACAACCTTTGCCCATACATAATTCAACATAACTCAGAGTCAAATGATTCGTGTAAATGGTAAACAGAGTAATCACAGACCAGGCACAGGCCAATCCGAAAACAATAGGAATCTGTGATTTCAAGTCCTGTCCACTATTTGGGTCGTGCCAAGCAACCATTGTTGGAACCATCAAACTAAGAATCAATCCTGCTGCAAGTCCCAGATGTGTTGGTGAAAGTAGGATGTCAGTGCCGCCTTCGATTCCAAAGAATGAATGCCATAACATATCACCAAAACCAGACACTGCGAAGACAACCATTCCAGTAACTCCTACGCTGTAACCGCCTGGCATACCTTGCAAAAATTGCTTAATTGCAGTCGGGCTTTTTGGAAATGGACCATCGTGAATTTGCCACAGTGAAAATGTAACATAGCACGCGTATGCAGTAAATCCAGAATACCAAAGACCATGCCACTTTGTGAAGAATGAATCATCAACCTCTCCATGCGTATGAGCCCAACCATCGATGACCATACCGATGAAGCACCAAAATGCTAAACCTAGCATCGTTAAATTGAACCTTGTTGTTCCTGGTTTAGCTATCCCTGATGTAAAATGACGATACAGGAAATAGACCAATGCCAACGCTAGTGAACCAAAGAAAATCTCACTAAAATCTCGCAATTCTTGAGGTGTCCCAAAAATTCCTACTAAGCCATTAGCCCTACCTGCCATGGAATAAAACCGTGCTTGTAGTAAATACGTTTTTTCTAACACACCTGTTACTCGACCGCTTTTTCAACAATGCATACTCATCGTCATAAACCATGTTGAATGTAGAGCGTACATGCCAGAACCACTTCCGGATTTTGGCAACATTCACTTTGATGGCACATTACGCCCATCTCAAGAAGCAGCATGTAAGGAAATTATTCCCCAATTAGAAAATGGTGAAACTAGGCTGTATGTCGTCGCTCCACCGGGTTCTGGCAAGACGGTTTTAGGACTATATGTTTGGGCGGATTTGGTGAAAAAACCCGCATTGGTTCTATCTCCTAACTCAGCAATCCAAGCACAATGGGCAGCCAGAACATCATTGTTTAATCTCGATGGCAAAGACGAATACATTAGCACTGACCCTAAGAACCCCGGGTTGCTTACTTCACTAACCTACCAAGCCGTAACTGCACCTGGCAAAGGTGGAGAAGATATTGAAGAGAAGGCTTTACTCCTTTGGGCTGAGAAATTAATTGCACAAGAAGAGGCCCATGACCATGTTTCATGTGAGGCATGGCAAACCGATCTCAAAGAAAAAAATCCTGATTACTATGAAGAAAGATTGGGTACCTACAGAAAGAAGGTAAGGGATGAAATCGCCAAAAGTGGGAACGCAATATCAATTCTTGGAAAGAATGCGAAAGAGAATCTTGAGCGATTGAAAGAGGTGGGAGTAGGTCTCATTATTCTCGATGAGTGTCACCATTTAATGCACCATTGGGGAAGAATCCTGGCTGAGGTACAAACAATGTTTGGAAACCCAATTATTCTAGGTCTAACCGCTACACCACCTGACCCTGAAGATTTTGAGGACGTTGATGTCAAAAGATACGAGGAATTCTTCGGCCCAGTTGACTATGAGGTGCCAGTACCTGCTTTGGTACGTGAATCCAATCTTGCACCTTACCAAGACTTGTGTTACTTCACTCGCCCAGTTGCATCAGAATTGAAGTACATCGCGGGAGTAGATTCTGATTTTGATGAATTACTCGAAGAGTTGAGAGACAAGAGTAAACCAAAAGAAAATGATAGAATCCCCGATTTAGACACATGGGTTTTCAATTACCTTCAAGAAAGAAAATCCCTCACAAAAAAAGACATGAGCTGGATTGAATTTCACAAATATCACACTGCTTTTGCTGATGATGGAAGGAGATTTCTGCAATCAAATAACCTTCAACTTCCAGATGATGTTCCATATATTTCGATGGACAATTACGACCAATCTTGGACAAGAATCAGTATACTAAGAACGGTTCTAGACAGATACGTGAGGTATGGACTCAGAAGGTCAGAGAGTGAGTTAGACCATGAGTTAGCAGAATCGATAGTTGCAAGGTTGAGGCTGCTTGGAATCCAAATCACCGAAACAGGTTCTAGACCGTGCGCATCACCTGCCGGCAGAGTCATGGCTTACTCGTCTTCAAAAGTGGCGGCCATAGAAAAAATCGTCAAAGCAGAAAAAGACGCA
>WTIA01000044.1 GCA_011522915.1 Methanobacteriota archaeon | reverse complement strand
TGCTCGCTTTAGCGCAGCACGATTCTGGAAAAACTCCTATTTTCCAATACCCTGAATCTGGAGATTCTATGAGCGAAAACGAATCCCGTATGGTCGAATGGGCTCAATCAAATGATTCTGGTGAGAATACAATTCCTGTACACGTCTCCTGGCAATTGAACGAGCGAATGTATGGAGACTTACAAGGTCTTGACAAACAGGAAACTAGAGACAAGTACGGCGATGAGCAAGTACACATTTGGAGGCGTTCTTATGACGTTCCACCGCCGAATGGTGAGTCTCTAGAACTCACTGCGGCGCGAACAATACCTTATTTGCAATCACAAATTATTCCGTCATTAGAAGAAGGGAAAAACGTGTTTGTAGCAGCTCATGGAAACAGTCTTCGCTCAGTGGTTATGAGCATCGAAGAATTATCCAAAGAAGAAATCCTGAAATTAGAAATTCCTACCGGCCAACCTATCGTTTACGAATGGAATGATGGTGGCTGGCAACGCCGGTGATTCTTTGGCAAGCCGCGCTTGGATCTGGGCACCAGCCCTCTACATTGTGGGGCTGGTCGTGATGAATGTGCTATCGGTTCCACTTGCTACAGAAACTATGCCAGAAGCATGTCCTGAAAACTCTGGAAATTGCGACCATCGCCAAATCATGGTCGATGTCAGTGATGAAGAACTTCACAAAGCGATGGAGGAATGGGTCGGAACAAGGGCTTTCACTGCCACTTTCAGCGAGGGACACATCGTTGATAGGACCCTATTGATGCAATTTCCTGATGACGTGACTTACGAGAATAGGTGTGGATACATTGAGGTCAACAGCCAATCGAGGTTGGGAGGTTCTGATTTCGGAGTTAATGCAGACAGGTTGGATGACTTGGAGTCTTTCTTGAAATCCTACGACTTTGAAACTACATGTCAGTAAGCAATACCGTCATCATTGACGAATACAACGTTTACTCCAAGTCCTGCTTTATGGAATGCGATTAATTCGAGGGAATGAATTCTGTGTCCTGTTGGCGCAACACCTAGGACTTGACGCTTGTCTTTTCTCGAGAACCATGATTTCTTTTCACCAATTACACGCCTCTCACCTTCGATATCGTCAAACCATGGCAGAGGTCCTTCTGGAGAGAATTCAATCCCCAGGATTAGGTCTACTCCATCGGTTGATTGTGCGGCGTCAGCATCGGCATGAGATGGTATTGCTGGGCAGTTTGGGTGAGTGTGCAACCAGTGGGTAAATCGCCCGGCTCTAGGACCTCTATCGCTACCAAAAACTTCGTCGGTCCATTCTTCTGGCAAATGGTGTACTGAAAACGAATCTCCGCGATTTACCATCTTCGCTTCATGAATTCTATAACCTTGTCCTGCAAACAGATTTTTTTTCTGGTTAGTTCCTTCAAATTCAACTTCAACTTCAGGCAGATTTCTATCCATAGATACGTCAAGACCAACTAGAATTTCATCTGGTAATGCTTTCAAAGCCCAACCGAGAATATCTTCTAAAATCCTAGCTGGAAAATGTACCTGAGCGACATATTCATCGCGTCGATTGTGGGATTCGTCGTTGTAAATCGCGACTGCATCCGCCAACCAGTCGCTCACCATGATACGGCGAATAGGAACTTAGTCATGAATAAGTCGCAAAATTGAGCCTTGGCGGCAAATCCTTGAAAAACCACTACTAACACAAACTCATCATGGCGAAGAAGAAGGGCGGATTCGGAAGAATCTTCGGTGCCATTACAGGAAGTCCATACGAACGCTTGCTAAAGCAAGTTGACAAAGTCGTTAGCGAAGCGGGTAGTGACCGTGCTCTTGCTAAGACTTTGAGGAAGTTAGTCAAGACAGTTACTGAACAATATGAAGAAGGTAACATCGACGAGGAAGAGCACGATTTGGTAATCGAAGCAATTGAAGAAGCAGATCCTGAAGGTCGCTCATTCCCAAAACTAACGGATGACAGCGATGCGTTTTACGATGATGGAGATATGCCTGATTCTCCAGAATTGAAACTAGGTAAACGCAAAAATCTGGATGATTTAATGAAGTCCCAGGGAGATGAATTCACAGGGTCTTTCGGTCGTGATGAGTTCGAAGAATTCAGAAAAAGCATGGCTGCAGATTTCTACGCTGATTCAGATGATGCGATTGCAGCAGGCGACCATCAAGCAGAAATCAGAACTCAAAACAGAGTTTTCGCAGATGTTGATGAAGGTATCAATCAACTGAAGAAACAGATGGCTCAAGATGGTGGGTTTGACGACCCTACTGCCGAGGATGAAGAAGAGGATGAAAACTACTACACTGACGATGACGGAGTTGAGTGGTGGAAAGACGACGACGGTTACTGGTGGTACAGGGAGCCAGGACAAGCCGATTGGCAACCTCACGAATGAGTCCAAATTTCGAGTTTTGAGATTTCGAATTTTACGATTCCATAATCAGCGCCAGCATTGAGCATAGCATTGTTAGCCATGCTTGCTGAACTCATCGCTACGATAGTTTCCGGTCTTTTGACATCGGATGCAAGTAATCCCTTTAGCACGTCTAAACCGCGAGTAGGCGGCATGTAATGGTCCAACATCAGGATGTCTGGGCAAAATTCAGAAATTCTCTCAAGGTAATTTTGCGAATCCCAGTATTGCTTGAATTCAAAGTTTGATAACTCGATTCCACCACTAATCAGCAGTGCTTCAATGTCAACAGAATCTTCGAAGGCTAAGACCTTCATTCCACAACATCCCACCAATTAGGAACTTCGAACCATTCAGGAGCGGTCTCTTCATCACGGTCAATCAAAGGAAGACTTAGCGTTGATGAAGAGTCGATATTGACCTGCATCCCTACAGCAGCACATGGACTTGGCAGGTAATCCATTCCAGATTCGGTCAGCTCGATTCTAATTTCATTTCCTGCTGGAACTATAGCATCCATCGGATTGAATTCCATCTGCATGTTGTAGGTAGTGAAGGGAGCAACAGTCTGTGCATCATATCCTCCATCTCGATATCTTACATCCATCGTTGCGTGACCGATTCTGAGATTTTCAGTTGCATCAAACATCTCTGCAAACACTTGACCTCCGTCACACAATCCGGTTGAGGCTGATAGATGTAGAGTAGGAAGGCCGGATATGAACCGGTCGTTCTCTGAGGCAGGGATAGTTACTGTTACGCTAGAAGTTGCACTCACAGTACTTCCAGAAGCAGTTGCTTGGTCGAGAGTTATTTCTTCCCAGTACATATCTTCAGGTGGCCAAGTATCCTCTACGTGCCATCTTCCATCATGCCTTTGCATTTGAACATGTAATTCCGGCATTTGTCCATTTCCTTTCAACCAGTATTCGAACCACCAAAACAGGTCCACAGCCCAATCCATTCTACTCATCTCAGGATAAGCCTCTGCGCCGAATCCGGGAGATACTGCATTTTGGTGAGTAGTAGGTTGGTCTGGATAATTATGAGCCCATTGCCCCATGATTCCTCTTGCTGGAATTCCAGCATCTCTCATCAACTGGTATGTTGGGAACGCGTGATATGGGTCAACGTTCCAGTCCTGCATTCCCCAGACCAAATAGACGCTCCCTTTGTAATTGGCAAGAACGTCTGGTAGGTGTCTTCTTTCATCCCAATAATCATTCCATTCCGCTCCACCGTAGTGAGCCCACAGGTGGGTTGTGAAAGGATTGAGAGGGCCCTGTAAATCATCCTGACAAACTCTCATTTCATCTGTAGTTAAATCACTTGTTGCCGCCCAATAAGCAGCGTCATAACCGAGGGCTCTAAACTCACTTGAACCGTTTCGGTAGAACATTTCCTGAACACCGATTGAACCAGAAATCGGAACGATAGTTTTCAGGTGTTCCGATGGATTTTGTGCAGCTTCCCAATTGGTTGTTCCAGCGTATGATTTACCCATCAGACCAACGTTACCATTAGACCAGTTTTGTTTGCCCAACCAATCGACTACGGCTTGGATTCCTATTTGTTCACCCAGTCCCTTTACGTCCTGGCAGTGTGTTGATTTTCCAGTTCCAAAAGTGGATGCTTGCGCGAGCGCGTACCCGTGCGAGATGAAATTATTGTACACCCATTCACCAACACCTCTGTCAGGAATAGTGTTTGGATTGGAATCCTCACCAACGCCAGGCATTCCTTCACCTCCAAAATCGTAGTAGGGATGGATTGTCATAATTACAGGCACCTGCACTCCTTCGGGTACATCTGGCAGCCATAGAGCAACATGCATCAGGTCATCTTCAGGGAAGCCCGCATCTTCTTCTGAAAGCGGTAGTTCAACTTCAATGAAGTGCTCGGTGTAAGTTAAAACGTCGTATGAGCCATTGATTGGTAACACGGATCTCTCCTGCGTGAGGTCAAGATTTGTCATCTTGTGACGGTCGTGAATCGAAACTTCCCACCAATTCTGCGCATCTTGAATATCCACTTCATTTTCGAGCACCTGGCCTAGGCTTGTGCCGAGAAGTAAGAAGACGATTGATACCGCAAAGGTTGCAGCAAGGGTGATGTTGAGAACGTAATTGCCAGATTCAGGCATAATCTCAGCCTCGAACACTTCGTCCTCCATCACGTTCGACGACTAGACACTTCCTCATCAGTCTTCGCTTTTGAAGCCTCAACTAAGCAAATCCTCAAAGAGTTGGTGCACGACCAGTAATCATGAGCGAGCAATTCACGGTAGCAGGGCAGTCAATTCCAACAATCACCACTGGTTACGGCGGCTTTCTTATCGTTTGGGGAATCGTCATTTCCCAAGTTTCTGATTCGGATTCAATAACGTCTTATTTCCCTTCACTACTGGGAATTCCATTACTTCTCTCTGGAGTTCTAGCAACCAAGATTCCCGAGAAAAGGAAGTTATGGATGCACATTGCTGCAACATTTGGTTTACTTTGTGCTCTTGGCGGTACTCGATTCTTCATGGTAATGGGGGATGGAATTAACTATGCATCAGGCTCGATGTTGATGCTCCTAGTAACTGGTTCTCTATACACATACATCTGTGTACAATCATTCATTCATGCAAGAAAAGCTAGAGAAGAATGATTTCATAGTTTTGACCTTCTGGCTTGTTCATGCGAGCCGTTGTAGTAGTACTCTGTCTGCTACTTTCGACTCCCATAGTTGGTGCCAATTACGAGACAGGTGACGAAGACTGGAGAGACATAGAAGTAGACATGTCTGGATGGCTAGATGGTCCTGAATTAGAGGGCTCTCCTATGGATGAACCTCGCCCTGGTGATGCGGTTTTGAAAATCAAAGTCGAATACAAACCGGGACACTTAGCATCCGAAGTACAGGGTGAAATCATCATCGAATTATTTGAGGAATGGGCGCCAAACACAACAACAAACATGATCAAAAATGTGGAAAATGAAATTTACAATGGAATATTTTTCCACAGGGTTATCGACGATTTCGTTACTCAAGCCGGTGACCCAACCTGCAAAACGGTTGGAGTTTATCCTGCAACTAGCCCTTCATGTGGAAGCGGTGGTACCGGCGAGACAGTCGATATGGAGCATAACGAGAACCTTTCACACGTAGATGGCGCCATCGGTATGGCTCGTAGTCAAGACCCAGATAGCGCAGATTCTCAGTGGTATATTGCTGAGACAGAAGCCCATGGATTAGACCCTGAAAATCGTGATGATGAAGGGTATGTCACATTTGGTATTGTAAGAAATGGGATGAGCCACGTAAGGTCGATAGCTGCTGTACCAACAACCGACGACCCATCCGGAGAGGAAGTAGTTGTAAACCCAGCATCCACTGCTGGGAGACCAATTTGGGAGGTTCACATTTCCAGCGTAGAAATGATTGGAGTTATTCCATATCCAGACGAAGTAGAGGATGTTGAATCTCAGTCGTTCTTAGCGACAACTGCTGGCAAAATTACCCTGACCGTTGTTTTGATTGGTTTAGGTGTTGCAGGTTATGTCTTCTATGCAGGTAACCGGGTTGATGAGCCTGATGCCATCCTTCTCGGTGATGAGGATTAATACAGTCTTAGGTCAAGCACTACATGCATTATTCTCGGACAATATTGTTTGACAACTTCTAGATGATGGGCTTCTGCATTTTTACCTGAAGCCGTTTCAAACCATTCAGTTGTTTTAACAGCCCATTCATCGATTTCATCTTCATGCACATTCATGTGAATATGAATGAACCCACCCTCTGATTTCAGGCAACGAATTGCATTACCCCAAGCGTTCATCGATGAAGGAATTAGGCCTAAAATAACCCTATCAGCGACTCCGTGCAATTGTTTCATAGTCACTTTGTTATCACCTTCATGAATTGTACATCTTTCGCTTACTCCATTTCTTTGGAGTCCTTTTCTCAAGCCATGAATACTGTGTGGATTGATTTCACATGCATGTACGTGTTCTGCTTTTCCACGAACTAAGAATTGAAGCGTGTAATATCCTATTCCCGAAAATGCGTCAACAATTATTTCATCTTTGGTTGTAATTTCACCCATCCTTCTTCTTTCCGTAACGTTTCCCGATGAAAACATCACCTCGGTAGCATCAAATTCGTAATCAACGAAATTTTCTCGATGGACAACCCACCCATCTTCTCCAAAAATCATCTCAAGGTGGGATTTTCTAGTTGGCCCTGAATCAATTTCATTTTGTATCGCAATTCGCTTAGAACCTAAGGCTTTAGCAACATCCTCAAGAGGCCAATTTGTTGTATCAGTTCCTTGTTTGAAAATTGCGATATCTCCTAATTTTTCCCATCTCTTTGGAGGATTTTCCACAATACGCCTCAAATTTTCATGTGGATTATGTCTCTCGATTCCTTCGAATTCCAGTTCTAATTCCCCACTTTTTACTGGAATGGCGATTTGATTACCATGCGGCATAGGTTTCAGGCCTTGTTCTAGGAGACCTTCATTCAACAATCTCTCATATTCTTTGCTTGCCAAATCTCTATCGCAAAGATATGCAAAAGAGATTGGCATATTTGACTCGATGAGGCAAACCATGTTAAATGTCCCAGTATACAGACTATATGATAGCATGAATAGAAGACTTGCATTCTCGCTGATTTTCATTTTTGCAATTTCTTTGTTAGCCCCTCTAGCAAGTGCAACTGGTATGCAAAGTTGCCAACTAAATGGAGGCACCTGTGATACGTGGGACAAAGCTGATGACGGTACAGAAAATCAACCCGATTGGATAGAAGGTGTATACGAATTTGACTTGATTGACACATCAACAATCGAAATGAAGATGACTTGGGCTTTGAGAGAATACAATCGATCTGTATTGGGTGTGATTCCTGGTGTTGATGCAGCATTAACCGCTGAAGGAATGAGCGATGAGGACGGCGCTCCAGCGGATTTGATTAGAAATTATTTCGATACCCCTACAGGTGCGGGAACTCAAACAGTGAAAGACAAGTTGATTCTAGAAGTTAATGACACGATTGAAGAATTGTTGAGCAGTGGTTTCGGTACAGTGAATTATATTGATTCAAATTACGTAAACTCGATCGAGAATTCTGGAGTTCCAACAACATGCTCAGATGACCCAGATGCAGATACGGCTTCTGAAGCAGGACTCATCGACAACGTTTTCGACCCACCTATTTGCTTCTCAGTAAATGCAAGCGTTTCCTTGTCTACCTCGACATTCAATCTGGCTGGTGTAGACCCACTGACACTTGATAGAGTCTACAAAGGAATGCTTGTCATGGGTTCCGATATTACATCCTCCTTCGACTTGTTTAGTGAACCGGGGCACAACTCTGTATTCGTTATCAATCCTCCAGATTTCGCAACCGTGAAATCTGTTGATTCAACAGGAATTCAGGTCATTAAGTCAGGACCACCATCTTACATGGCCGCTCAGTGGGGCATTGATAATTTAGATGCGCCAATCGGAGGAGAAAGGATTTCTCAGGAAGTTAGCGTAGAAATTGGATATAGAAACTCCACCCAAACCAGTAGCGTTGCAATCGCTCCGGACGAGACAGGAATTACTCTCCGAGTGACGTTGGATTTGTCAAATGAGGATGCGGCTTATGTCGATATTGTGGCTGGAATAAACCATATTGATGCCAGTACAATGAGTGAGTGGGGAATACAACTCGTAGATGTAACCGAAAATGCAGAGATTCCTTGGGTAACCTCGGATGGAATAAGGTTAGCTTATCAAAATGATCTTGTACAATTGGACAGTTTTACCAGCAATTTCCCAATGGACCTGATAGCTGATGCTATAGAGGGGGCAGTTCCAGGAGTCGGTGATATTACATTGAGTAATCCTTCATGGGTTTCGAACTCTGCAAACGTTGGAATCCCAGGGCCTGCTGGTGGTCTGAATTATACCCATCCGTCATGTCCAGAAATTTTGCCACCCGGCACCCAAGTGTACTACTGCATTGAAGGGTCCAATGCAATGGATGGAACACATCCGGTTTACCTTAGGTCATCCTCATCTACATTCGAACTAAGGCTGCTGGATTTGTTAAAGCAAGAGATTGATGATTCAACGGGTATATTGGACGCAATACAAGAAAGTGACTTCGAAAGATTACTCGACTCAGGTCTAACAATCGAAACAGAATTTGGACAGGATTTGCTACAAGGCATGATTCCTGAAGACCTACCTCCAACCGAACTTACCCTGGAATTAATTCTCCCTCCCTGGCTATCGTCTGCAACAGGGGATGGATCGATTGTATTGGTAGAGAGGTCAAATGGCCCAGACGACTTGGGCATCTCAATATCTAATCCTAGTGCGTACGACCCCAGGCATGCAATTCTCGATTCAAATGATGAAGTCATTTGTTCAGCAGATGAAGCAGACTGGTCTTGTGTTGACCTAGATGTAGAGTTAGATATTAGCGACCTCAATTTTAACGAATGGGGCCCCAGCATAGACCTCACTGCATCATTCTCAGCTACAGTTGATGTGTACAGGATTAAAATTCCTGATGAAATCCTGAATGAGTTGAAATCAGATAATACTTCAATCAGTCTTGAAGTAATTCCATCAGACCTACTAAGGCTTGGATTTGACATCGCCAGTAGAGTGGCGGACCCGCCTTCAGATACGATTGATTTAGGCGATGGTGAGGAATTAGAATTTGATTTTACAACCGAGGGCTTTGAGGAAATGGTCGGTAAAATTGGCCAAGAATTAACTGACAGAATTCACGAAAAAGCAGATGAGGCCAGCGCCAAAGAAGAGCGAGTGGAAATCGACTTATCAGGAATCCAGATAATCACCTCACTAGAAAATCTTGGGGGCATTGGTACTTCGATTGGAGATGAAACACCAATCAGAATGTCGATTAGGATACCAGAGTTTACATTTGAAGCAGGAGTTACAAACGGATGGAATGGAATTATCGACGGAGAACCAACGGTTGGAGTTGTTACAGCTTTACAATCTCCAATCATCGATGCAGCTAGAGTCTTTGAGAATCTATTTACAAATCTTGGAGTAAACTTCCTTTCAATGGGTGGCTCTGGAATCACCTTAGATAATAACGGGGAACCGATTAATCTTGAATTCGAGTCTACCGATATCGAGTTGAACGAAGAAACTGAATCGGACCTAAGAGGAGATTTCACATTCACCATGCCTGATGGAATAGTTTTGGACGATTTCCAAACCGCAAACGGCTGGGAGAAAGTGGATGAAGTGGATGGCCGCCAACAAATCACCCTTTCACTTGAGTCAATAATGGCAGGTGAAGAGATTTCATTCAGCGTTAAGGTGTCTTGGTGGTACATCCTATCCCAAATCTGGATATATCCTACAATCATTCTTTCACTAATCGTTTGGAGAGTTCGTGCAAGAAGAAAGAAGAAGAAACGCAAGCGAGAATTGGCTGCCGCAGCCGAGACAAAAGTGGTCTCTGCAGGTTCAGGAAAAGGTGGGCTTTCGGATACCGACTTTGCAGCATTGAGTGCGGGCTATGACCCAACTTCTGGTTACGACCCTTCTGCTCCAAGTAGTGGCGATTTCGACTTGTATGGCGAAGATAAGAATCTTGGAATGTATGATGACGAGCCTTGGAATTAGTGCAGCGAATCAAAGATTCTTTGCGCTAGAGAAGGGCCAATTCCTGGAACAGTCTTTAGATCTGCAACCGAAGCATGCTTTATGCCCTGTCTTCCTCCGAAATGCCGAATCAAAGATTGTAATTTCTTAGCTCCTAGCCCGCTGACACCTTCCAATGGGTCAGATAATCTATTTCTTGACCGGCTTTTTCTGTGAAACTTGTTGACAAATCTATGCGCTTCATCCCTAGCATGAACTAGGACTCTTCCCCTTCTGTCTAAAACTATGTCTTCGTGTCCTTCTCTGTGAATTGTCTCTTCCCTTTTAGCCAAACTTGCCAATTCCATTCTGTCCCTCACACCATGCTTTTCCAATAACTTCGCAATTATTGCGAGGTGAGTTTCACCGCCATCGATAAGCAACAAATCTGGCCAATCTTCAACTCGCTTAATCCATCTTTCCACAACTTCTCTCATCATTCGTAGATCATCGATTGCTTCGCCCTTGACAGTGTACGTTCTGTACTCTTTTTTCGCCGGTCTACCATTCCGCAAACATACACTTGCACCTACTCTTGAATCTCCAAGTAACTGGGCCATGTCAAAACAAACTATGTGGTCAAGAGAATCCATTGATAGCAGGCTTGCTGCTTCATCAGCGGCTCTTTGCTCCAAAGAGCCAGATGCCTTATTTGATAACCTTTCAACCTGCATTTTTGCATTTTGTTTTGCTAAATTTGTGAGAGTCACAAAGTCTCCTCGCATCGGGACTCTTACATCGACAATTCCTCCTCTCCTTTCGTTCAACCATTCTTGAATGGTTGTGGAAATCGGAATTGGTGTAAGCAATATTTTGGGAGGCATTCTGTTAGAATAATGCTCGACTAGGAATCTAGAAACAGAGTCTCCTTCGTCGCCACGATGAATTAATGGCCAGGATTCTTGACCCTTTATGACTCCATCATCAGCGTGTATAACTACAATTGCAGCAAGGTCGCCTCGAACTCCAATTCCGATTGCATCACATTCTCGGTAAACCTTCGATAGGATGACTTGCTGGCTAGTAACAGTCCTAACAGCCTTGATCATATCCCTTATCGATGCAGCTTGTTCGTATTCCTGTAACTGAGATTTTTTATCCATTTCCTGCGCTAATTCCTCGATTAAATCGCCAGCATCTCCGTTCAAGATTCGTCGTACATTTTTGACTCTTTGAGCATAATCGCCCGCTTCTATGCAAGGTCCAGCACAAAGGCCAATGTGCATAGCAAGACATCCTTGTGGAAGTAATTCCTTGCAGTCTCTAATTCCAAAATGCCTTCGCAATAATTGAACAACTTGTTTTGCTGCAGCAGCATTTGGAAAAGGCCCCCACTTCCAAGATTTTTTGGGAGGATGTCTTGTGTACATTATCCGTGGAAATTCTTCCTTGGTTAATGCTAGGAATGGATAGGATTTGTCATCCTTCAACATTGAGTTGTATCGTGGTCTGTGCTGTCTAATCAATTGCCTTTCGAGAATCAAGGCCTCTTGGGGAGAATTGGTTACAATGCACTCTATGTCATCTGAATTGCGTACAAGTTCTGGTATCATAGCACGGTCTGGGTTAGATGAAAAGTAGGAGCGGATTCTCTGCGATAAAACGGTAGCTTTTCCGACGTACAAGACGCGCTCATCAGAATTTCTAAACAAGTAAACTCCCGGTTTTGCCGGTAGGTCAACTTGGTCTAGAGTAACCGGCATGTTTGCATTGTAGGGACATTCCATCAAGAATACATCGCAATCATGGAAGGGCAAGAAACATGATTGATGAGTCCTAGCAACGGTACATGGTGACGGGGCCGGAAGCAAGGATTCTGGCTCGACTAGCATCCTTTCCTACAACGTTAGAAAATGCCTGGGATGTGCCTAGAGAGATTTGTTTACCAGGATTGTCAGAGTACTTGGGAGTGGTTCGCTCCGCACTTCATACGCCACTCAACGAATTGGTGGCAAAGGGAATGTTGATCGAAAGAAAAGCACACGTTATCGGAGGTGGTAGTCGAAAAAGAAAGGTCTACCACATAACCGATTTAGGCAGAGCGGAATGTCAAGATGTGGTATTACCACAAAAGAAAAGAGTTGGAGAATTATTGGGCAAGCCGCCAATGCAAACCACGTTACACGGTAGAGATAGTTTGATTCAAGAGGTTAAATCGATAGAGAAATTGATACTCACAGGGTTGCCTGGAATCGGGAAGACATCTCTTCTGAGAGGAATTGCTGCGGAGCTAGTAAACGATGGACTCACGGTTAGATTTGCTACCATGGAATCACTGAAAGATATAACAGATATCTTCAACGATTGGGAATATGAATTCACAAGTGACCAAGCAGTGTTGAATTCTTCAAAGAACGAAGTGCTGATTTTAGATGAATTACAAGAAGTTAGTCAAAGGCATTTGGGCAGATTGGAAATTTTTGCATCCAAATCGAAAAGAATAATCATGGCAAGTAGAGCACCATTACCAATTTCAGATGGTTTCGAAATAATTGAGGTGCCACCTCTAGAAACCATTGAAGCAACAAAAATACTCCCTGCTCATCTAGAAAATAAGGAGATAATAGCAAGCCGACTTGGCGGCCATCCATTGGCATTACAAATGCACGACGAAGAATCAGAACTTCCTGAATCTGGAGCGGATCTGCAGGAATGGGTAAGAGAGGTTGTATTGTCCAAATTAGGCGATGAAATCCAGGCATTGGATGAACTGTCTTTACTTCCAGTTCCCGTTCCACCTGATATTTTACAGCATGAAGAATTCTTGTTAGAGTTAGACGACCATGCATTGCTGCGCTGGTTTAGTAGCGGAGTTGAATTGCACCATTTAGTTAGGAATGTTCGCTCCTCTATGTTATCAAAAGATGATTATGCTAAAGCAGCAAAATATTGGTCAAACATTGAAGGGGACTTGGCAAGATTGGTCGAAATGCATCATGTTCTGTATTCTGAAGGAGATATTGAATCCCTAATGATACGGAACGCTGAATCGTTGATGGTTCGCTCCAGTTCTGGCTTAGCATCAATGATCGGTGAAGCCTTGTTTAGATATCCTACCACAAAATTGCACAGAATTGCCGCAATGGTTGCAATTGAAAGAGGCGAAAGCGAAATCGCCTCCGAACATCTTGCTCAATGTGACGCACCAGATTTGGAGTATTCAGTATCTTTACTGAAGGGGGAAGTCATTCCTGATGTACCTGAAAATGCAGATGTAAGGTTGTTGCTTTCAGAGGCAGCGAGAAGACTGGACGACAGGTTGCCAGGTAGGCCAGTAGGTCAAACCGTAATCGAATTGATTGACAGAATTGATATTTCCTCGGTAGACGAAGAAATGAGAAAAGTAATTCTCGTTGCAATAGCGCACGTGAGGCACTCATTGTACATCTCACAAGAAAATTGGAGTGAAGCTTCCGAAATCCGACAAAATCTACAATCCTTGACGCATGAAGAAGACCCGCAAATAATTGCGATGAACCTTAGAGCAGAAATCGCACAAACATCACCGAATTCACCTTCGTTTGAGAAATTGGTAGAACAGGCTTTTTCCCGAACGGGACTGCGAGCTACAATGATTCAGTTATCGATAATTGAAAAGTGTGACTCACAACGGGCAATTACTCTGTTAAACAAGATAAAGTTGCCAAATAAAGAATCCCAATCTAACATAACATCTGCACGTAGAGTTGCAGCCGTGATTTGGTACTACAGAGCGATTTTCAAGACACACAATCATCTATCAGCGATGGCTGAGGCAATTTCACTTTGGAAATTATCTCTATGTCCTAGCGCTTCTAAAGAAGCCACAGATCTAATGCATAAGATGCTGTGATTATATTTCTGCACCTAGTAAAGTCTTGGTGTCTGTAATTCCAGAAATTGGTCTTATTTCTTCGACAATGACTCTTGTCAAGGTGTACTCTTCATCGGCTTCAACCTTGGCTATGAGGTCGTATTCACCAAATAACATCCAACGATTTGTAACCTCTTGAATTTCATCTAGGCTATTGCGAACGTCGTGTTCTCTTCCTGGTTCAGTAGTGATTAGAACGAATCCTGTAGCCATTTCAACACCTCAGTAATCGACTGCAATCATTGTCTGAGTTTCTCGAACACCATCTATTTGTCTAAAATCTTGAATCAGCATTTTAGATAGTTCGTTGGAGGTTTCTGATGATATTCTAACCAGTAGATCAAATTCACCGTACAGAACGTGGACTTCTGCAACGGCTTGATTTCCTGACAAGGCGAGATAGACATCTCTCTCCCGGGTTGGTTCAGTCTTGAACAAGACAAACGCTTCAGGCATCGTGCCGGCCAACTAACCCCCCTTATTCACTCTGCCGATGCTAATAGAGATGAGGCGTGAAGGGGAACAATCTAATGCTAGAGGCAGGCGGTAGGGGAGTATGATGAGGAGTAAAGCAACATCTGCGTTATTCCTTGTTCTTATTTTCTCATTATCAGTTCAGTCACCATTATTTCTCGAAAATGATGAATCGAAGGAAACTATTGGGCGTGCCCAAACAATTTGGAACGGAGAAGTAACACTCAACAACCACTACACCATCTCAGTTACCGACGAATTAGTAATCGAGGCTTGTACTAATGTCACCATGTCAAATGGTGTTAGGATATTCGTTGAAGGCAGAATTACTGTCGAGGGAACTTCCACCTGTCCTGTGTACTTCGATTATGCTGGTGGTGGAGACCACATGGGTATTCAATTCAACACTTCTTCAAACGGAAGAGGGAGCAAGATTGACAATGCATCCATAATTCACTCTACATACGGTGTAACAATTTATGGTTCAAACCCGTATCTTGCAAATATTACAATATTTGATCCTGATGACGTGGGAGTTGATCTATTCAATTCAGCAACTCCAACAATACGAAATTTGGTAATCGAAGAAGCTGGAAAGGATTGGTCATTCCCTTCGTACTGGAGGTATGGCATCGGCCTTTCGATTGGAGCAGGGTCTGCTCCAAATATCGACGGTTTGAGAGTAAACGACGCAGTAACGAGAGGATTGAACATTTGGGGCAATTCTGGCGGTTTAATCAGAAATGTGTCTCTGACCAATATCAGTGGTGCCACATTGGCACAATCTGCAGGAATTTGGGTCGAAGATAGCGTACCCCTTATCGAAACAGCACTTGTCGATAGGGCAGACCATGGAGCAATTATTCGCCACATAGATGATGGCCAAATCACAAGGGCTGTAATGAGAGATTTAGATATTAGAAATTCAATGTACAAAGCCTTGGTTCTAGACAAGGAGGATAAGACCAATTTCACCAATTATCAGAGTGCAATAATCGAGGGTTTGCAAATCAGTGGAACTGGAGGGCCAGATGCTAAAACCCCTGGATTGGCCACAGTTACTCTAGAGATAAACGCTACAGGTGCGTGGATAGAAGAAGCGCACCTAGAGAATAATTTTGCAGTAGGTGTGCAGTTATATTTTGTTGATTCTTCAACGGTTTTCACAAATCTTTCTGTTAATAATACAGGTGGAGATGGTACGGGTGCCGATGGTGCTGGGGTTTCTGTTCGCTCATCCTACTTCGCAGCAAAGTTTGATGGATTGGAAGTTTCAAATTCAAGAACCTCAGGTGTGTTTGCAATTAGCGGTGGAGCAATTCAAGGAAATGATTGGTATCTTCACAATAATACAGAAGAAGGATTTTATCTCGAAAGTGCAGCAACAATAGTAGATGAATTAGTCTTGGAAAATAACCAAGATTCAGGAGTTCATATCGATGATGCCAGGTACGTTTTCCTTTCAAACTTGACAAGCAGAGGAAATGGTGATGCTGGTCTAGAATTCGACAGGGCTAATGATATCGAATCAGCATCAGGAGACGTGAGTTGTAAAAATTGCACATCTATTGGAAATAACCGAGGACTTGTCGCAATAGATTCAGTGGATTTACATCTAGAAAATTTGCAGATACATGACCCTTTAACCGGTCCTGCAATATCGATTGATAATAGTGGTTTGAATATAGGCGTTCAGGGAGGTATGTTCTACCTAGATAACGTAAAGACATGGATTAACCACAGTGGGCCAGCCGTAGAAATCAGTGGTGCTGAAGGCCAAATAGATGGACTGGAGATGCATGGTAATCATGGAGGAATTACATGGGATGCAGATCACAACATCGAAAGAAACAGCGTTTTGTCGAATGCAAATCTATCTGGTACAGGCTGTTTGAATTTGTCAAATCATGACCAACTTTCTGGCCACAATAACATCATCACAAGCGATTGTTCTGGAGAATTAAATTTCGTAAATGTAGAATTAAATTGGTCCGGTTTCAGTGACATGGGAAGTCACATCTTGAATGTGGATACAAATTCTCACCTCCATCTTCATCAACCAACAAACATAGATTACACAAATGCATCCATTGTTGGTAATGGCTGGATCGAAGAAGCCTGGAACGTTGAGGTTTGGGTTGTAAACAATAATTCGAATGGCGTTCCTGCAGCATCTGTAACCCTTTCTTTTGACCAACTGGAATCTACGATAGGCAATCCAACTGGCGACCTTGGAGTAGTTCTTTTCCCAGATTTGCGAGGTAAGAAATACAACAGCCTTGGAGAAAGTCCTTACACAACCGTGACTATTGATTGCTCTTATGATGGCGTGTCAAATTCAACTAACACATCTCTGTCGCAAGACAGGACTGTATGGTGTCACCTTCCTCTGTCAAATCAGGCACCTTTCATCATGTGGGATACTCCCACAGACCAGACTGTTTATCCTTCCCAAAGCGAGATATTGTTCAATGCCTCAAGGTCATGGGACTTGGATGATGATTTGATGACCTTCACTTGGACATCATCCCTAGACGGTCAGTTATTGCAAGGTACCGACTCGGTTTTCACTGTAAATAACGTTTCAGGTACACAAAACTTCGTCGGTTTGAGTGATGGAATACACGATATAACACTCGAAATATGTGACGACAAAGGAAATTGTGTGGATGAAACTAGAACGATTGAATTATCAAATCAGCCTCCAGTGATTGTAGTTAGTACAGACCCTGCTCTGTCTCCATGGGGCGAGTTAATATCGCCGATAACAAAACCGGTTGAATTCTCCCTCAATGGAACGTATGACCCAGAAAACGACGCCATGACATGCAGTTGGAATTGGCTAGGTAAATCTCAATCAATACCTAATTGCACTAATGGAACTGGAAATATTTCATTTGCTGATGAAGTCGTTTCCACATTTGATTTGACACTTACAGTGTCAGACGGAATTAATTCTCCTGAAGAGTGGACGATTCCGGTAGAACTTTTCAACGAGGTGCCAAATGCATCATTCGACATTATTCGTTCAGGTAATCTATCAGAAGATATGGTCAGTCTAGTAAGCACAACAGTGGATCCTGAGGGTGACAATATCACATATTTGTGGGAATCCTCTCTTGATGGTATCCTCTCAAACCAAAGCTCTTGGCAAGGTTATCTTTCAAGAGGAAATCATGTGATTAGTTTGAGTGTGAACGATGGAAGAATGGAGCATGTCAACTCAACCAGCACAGTAACAGAGATTTTGATAGTGAAAAATAGTCCTCCAAAAGCGGTAATTCAATCCCCAGTTGAGACCTCGAACCACGACTCTAGTCACCTCTTTGAGTTCAATGCATCTGGCTCTGGGGATTATGACAGCGCTTGCGATACATTCCCTGCTGGAATAGACTGGCATTGCTCAGAGTTTGAACCCGCACCAGGCTCTGAATACCTGATTTACAAATGGGAATCTAATATCGATGGAGTTTTGCAAGAAGACGGTTCTGATTGGCTGATTTTCGAATCACATCTTTCAAACGGAATTCACACGATCACATTAACGATGGATGATGGAATCAATCAACCGGTTTCCTCTAGTCTGACCATAGAAGTAGCCCCTTCTGCTCCAGTGCTGAGCCTTGATAGTCCCGACCTAAGTATTGGATACAAATCGAGCGATGCTATCGACTTTGATATTAGGAATAGTATCGATTATGATGGGGATGAATTTACATTCAACTTATCCAGTAACATTTCGGGAGTATTGCTCGCAGATTCTAATCCTCTTGAAATTCACGAACTTAGGCTAGAGGCTGGAGGGCACAGGTTAACATTTACACTAACTGATGAAACCGGATTATCAAGAGAAGAAGAGGTGACTTTGTTGGTAGTCGAATCAGACCCTCAAGTTGTAGTTTACGAACCAGTGAACAATCAATTCTATCAACCTGGTGAATTGATTATCCTAGACTCAAATGGAACAATGGATGCCGATAATGATATCACGAAAAGGGAATGGAGGCTGTATTCGACAGGCGAATTATATCCGACTGTAATGTCTAACTCAGCGTTTTTCACTACCAACTTAGAACCAGGTGTTCATCACATTTCTCTTTATGTTGAAGATAGAAGAGGTGGCAGTGACGAAGTTCATCTAAACATTACCGTTGCATCCAGTAGCCCAGATTTATCCAATTTGACAGTTTCTCCCAAGTTTGTACCTGTGGATGAGGTTACTACAGTAACTGTTAGCGTGGTATTGGATGATCCAGATGGAACCACTAACAACATCAACGCAACAATCACAAAAAACCTACAGGTATGGAATCTGAATTTATCGGATGAGAATAATGATGGGATTTGGATTGGAGAAATTGACATCGTTGCCAATGAAGGCGGTAAAGCTCAGGTCAAAGTCACAGCATTTGATGGCGAAACGATAGACTTCATCTCGATAAATATCGAATTTGTTGAGAAAGAGACCGATAACTCCTCGTTGTTCATTATCGGAGGTGGAATAGCGTCGATATTGTTAATCACATCCCTACTGGCTTGGTTTGTAATTCGCAGGAAAAAGCGACTTGCAGACATTGATTTGATAGATTCTTGGGGCGTATTTGGAGGAGAGTCCAAAGAATATCTTGACGAAGAACTCGAGATATGACGTGTAACTTCCGCCGGCACTACATTGATATGTAACCGAGTTTCTAATTAATTCATGAGCAAAAGCTTCTCAAGGATTAACGCCGTTCTGCTATCGCTTCTTTTGTGTGCTTCACTGTTACCACAAAATGTTGCAGCAGATGAAACCACAACCGAACACTTCGCATTCGGAATGGAATACGATTGGAGTGATATGGACACCGATTTTGAATCGATGACAGGACTCCCATTGGATGAAATTTTGGCAGATGTCATGCAGTCCGCTGATGATGCTGGAATTGACCTGCTGATTCTGGAAGAACTCACCGGTACATCTTCGATGATTATCGACCAGTATGAAGATGGTACAACAATGCTTGATTACAACGGGGGCACCGTCGAAGTTACTAAGCATGTAACTGAACTTACTGTTAGACATGGTTCTGTTGCTGATATGGCAATTATCACAGAATGGTCTGACGCAAGGGCAGGCTGGGATTTGACGATTTCCGGAAGCGCTGAAGGAGTATTCAATGTAGACGCTTATTACATCGAGTACCGTGATGCAGATGACCTTCTATACGGTCATGATCTTGAGATGTCTATGGATGCTGACCAATCATACGGATTTGGACTACAAGGAAGCCTTCAAGCGCAAGATGGAGACAAAGTAATGCCATTGAATATCCAAATGGAGATGGGCGTTGACTACTCTGTAAACAGTGCAGAAAGCTCGGTTCTTTACACTGAACCAAGCGATATATTCCAACAACTATCTGCACTCCAAGGAGGAGAAGACCTTGGATGGGAAGTAGGTAATGACGAAGACGAATACGTCTACTGGAGAGACTTCGATGCAAATGATTGGACCTGTGAATGGAACGGTGAGATGTATGACTGCACCACCGACGATGGATGGGATTACGATTGGTGGTATTACTGCGAATATTATTCAAGTTTTGACACGTACTATTGCACTGATGACTTCGACCAAAACGATGATTGGGCAAACTCACTGGATTGGACTCACTACTATGATGAAACAAGTCCTAGCATGGGTGACGAAGCCGAGCCACATCAAGGTGGCTTCTCAACCTCAACCGGTTTTAATTTCGAATTAACCGGATTACCAGCTGAAGAACTAGGCTTCCCTGCAGGAGAGTGGGATGTCTCTGCAAGCGATTCTGCAACTGATTCAGGCGTATTTGATGACGAAGAGTACCTTTGTGAGATGGGAATTGAATTGTTTGAAGGAACTCAAATGATTACTACAGACGGTGACCAAATAGAGGTAATGCAGGCTTACACATCTCCGCTACCGTGGGGAATGACCTGCCATATTGCTAACCTATTCATCCATGCATTCGAAGGAACTGATGGAGCACCTACACTAGCTGACATGGTCGAAGATAGCACAGAAGAAATCTTTGAAAGCCTAGACAACGGAGGAGATGAAGCTTACGCAGAAGGTGATTACTTGTCATTGGAAATGTACATCTCGAGTCAAGATCAAATTGACGTGTACGTAAGCGCATGGGATTTGGATTATGGAGACTATGAAATCGACATTCTTCTAACAAATTCAGATGGCATTACAGAAGGCTTTGATTCACTGGATTTCAGTGATTCCTACTATTGGGGTAATTCATACATGTCTTCGGACTCTTGGGGTGAACACTGTGTTACTGCAGAATTAGAGGATACGAATAATAACACCATCATTGAAACTCTGGAAGTATGTGCAGATGTTCCACAAGAAATGGAGCCAAGCCAATTACTTGAGGATATAGTAGAAGGATTCTCTGAGTCAACTCTAGATAACGTAATGGAAAATTTCGGTGAAAACCTAGAATACCGCCTAGATGGATATGAAGCGGACTTCCCATACGATGACGGCGACATGTTCGTTCTTTGGGATACAAACAGCAACATGGTTGTCGGATTCCAGATGGTTGTAACATCAGATGATAGCAACATGTGGTACACTCTGATTGGACCAGAATCGGATTCATACGGAACAGCCCCTGCTCAACTTTCAGTGAAATATTTCTCTGGACAGCAAGCAATTGTGCAAGAAGCTGAAATCGAAGATGACACAACTCTATCAGATCTCGTAGACTTGACTCAGCACAACGATGACATCATCGAGGATGCCCTAGAGGAGGCTTTAGCAGAGTACAATGATGGGGAAGGTGAAACAGAGGGCGAATCTACCGAAGAAACCGAAGAAGGACTTCTTCCATTCGTCTCTCCGATTCTAACACTTGCAATGATTGCTATTGCGGGTGTTGTTGCCAGCCTTCAAAGCCGTAAGGATTAGGCAAGAATTGAAACCATGAGGTAACCCCTCCCTCGTGCATGAGGGAGGGGAAATCCTATGCTAAACTGCTATTGCATGCAGTTCAGTTGGTGATATTGTTCTCTCTTTTGGGTGCATTGAATTCTCAAGTTTGGTACACTGGCGTTGTGGACGTTGAATACACAGACGGCTTACCTGCAGGCTCTGGAATGGAGGTTGAATTAGAAGTTGACCAAGATTCTGCAGATGGTAGCGTCCACATTGACGGAATTTTTACTTTCATGCAGTGGCAGAACACGAGAAATGATACCACGATTTCGTCATCAGAATCGGATGATAATTCAAAATTCGACTCGTCAGAAATCAAACCCCTCTCAGAATTACAAGATGAAATACCAATCATGGCAAAGATTGCATTTGCACTAGGTATATTGCTTACTTGCCTGACATTTGCTGGATTAAAATATCGTGGTTTTGTAGGATTTGCTCTATCTGGTTTAGTATTCTGGATCTGTCTTAATCTTCTAATCTATGCTCCAATTGGATATATCGGAGGCATGGATTTTGGAACTGGGGCCTTTGAAGGAGATGATAGGACATCAACGGTTCATGATTCGACAGAAACCTCTCCGGTTTTTGACCTAATCAAGGGAGAGTTAGAATTAGAGTTTGCAACTCATTCCTATGATTTAGGTTTAGTTGACCAGAGCGAGTTGGATTCTGTAGTATCGCAACCACCAGGTCAAGACCACGAATCATACATTTCTATGAAAGGAATTGCAGGTCTTCACTATGGCGCATTTGTTGTCGAACTTGCTTGGGCATGGTTGGTTTTGTTCGTAATTGCACCCGCTACAATAGGTATCAGTAGCAGGGTTAGAATTGAGAAGCCTCAATTACTGTAGTTATTTCTGCTCAGGAATATCTCCGTTCAGCGAATCAGGGTTATCATCTAATGGCCCCCATTCAGTAACGGTTTTGTTTAATCCAAATCTCTTTGCCCAGATAAATTTCAGATTTTTCCAGCCATCTCCCCAAGTGTGAATCTCTGCTTCACCTACTCTAGGGCGGTAAGGGACGGAGATTTCGATTGCTTTTTCTTTACCCAATACACGGCGAGCCAATATCTTCATTTCTTCAGAGAGTGGCATTCCATCGTTGCTTGGTCTCATTTTTTCATTCTCAAATATAGATTTACGGAAAACCCACATTCCCGACTGCGAATCTTTGATTCCATAGCCGAATGCAAGTCTAGCATTGAAAGATAGCATCCAGTTTCCAAATCCGTGCAATCCTGACATCGAACCTTCTTCTGCTAGGGTTAGTCTATCACAGGTAATGAAATCAAGGTCGTCGTCAATTAATCTCTTGACCAAATCAGGTACAACTTCAGCAGGATATGTACAATCCGCATCCATAGTGACAATAATATCGCCTTTTGCTACAACGAAACCAGTCCTATATGCCCTGCCATAGCCTTTTCTTGGTTCCAAATGTACTCTAATTCCCTTCTCTAGGGCTATTTCTCTAGTACGGTCTGTAGAGCTGCCATCTACAATCATTATTTCCAATTCATCACACCAATCTCGTGGTATGGAGTCCACTGTTGGACCTAGTGCTTCTTCCTCATTTCGTGTTGGAAGAATAATGGTGACAGATACTGGCAACTTGTCGGCCATGAATCGTGGAATGAAGGATTTCATTTGAAGGCACCTATCCTCGGATTATTTAGCACGTGACGAAGTCGGGCGATTGTTCCACATGCATATTGCCATAGTGTCCGGCGAATATCCGCCTAGATGGGGCGGTATTGGTTCTGTGGTGTTCCACCTTGCCGGACATTTCACTCAACTTGGACATGAAGTTTCGATAATTACACGCTCTCACCAAGACAAAGCACCTTCGCAGGAAGGTGTTTCAGTTATCCCAGTCAGGTGGGCAAAATTACCAATGGCATTCACCCGCTCTTACGGTAAAAGTGCAATAAAGGCACTAAAAAAATTGAATGCACAAAAGCCGATTGACGTGATTAATGCACACCTACCTTTGGTTTCTTGGAAAAGAAAGGAATTCCGCTGGCTTGAGGATAATATTGCTCCAGTTGTGTCTTGCTTACATGGATCTTGGCTGGGAGAAAAAGAAGGCGTGAAGAGGGCCGCATCTGCAAAAGAGTCGGCCACATGGAAGAATCCAAATGATTTGGCAATTCTTACAACGGCTGGTTGGTACTCAAAATATGAGAGAGCAGGAATACTGGAATCTAGTATTTGTGTTGCTAATTCTCAATCCACATTGAAGGAATTTAAACGGTGGTATAAGCCAGATAACAACTTTGACTGTGAAGTAATCCTTTGGGGCTGTGACCACAAAGTGTTCCGGCCGCCTAATACCGATGATGAGTCTGAACAATTAGAGCATGAGAGGATTAGAAAAGAATACAACTGCGATGATGAGGAAGCCCTGAATTATTCTCCACAGACCCAAACTCCGATGTTGCTAGCAGTAGGACGGTTAGTCGCTCGAAAGGGATACATGACTTTGCTCAGAGCGATGCCTAAAATTCTACAACAAAATCCAAGGGCAAAGTTGGTAATCGTCGGTCGTGGACACATGAAATCCAGTTTAGAAAAAACTTCGAAAAAATTAGGAATTTCCGACTCAATTCACATTCAATCAAGTCTCTCTTTTGATGAACTTGCTCAACACTTCCGCTCTGCAGACCTTGTGGTTTACCCCTCATACTACGAAGGTCAAGGACTAATTCCACTCGAATCCTTGGCGAGTGGAACACCAGTTGCTACTGTAAATCAAGAACCTCTAACCGAGATGGTAGACGATTCAGTAGGCGGCTTGTTTAATCGGGGAGATCCAGATGATTTGGCAGATTGTGTAAATCAGATGCTTTCTAGTTCAGACACTGCTACTAAAGCACAATTAGGAAGAGAAAGGGTGTTATCAAAATATACTTACGAACACAACGCTGCAGATTATATTTCAGTGTTCAATCGAGCAATTGAAAAAAGTAGTAACGAATAAATATCGTTTGGATAATTTTCCAAACGAAAACGGCGTTGTCTTGAAAACCAACCCCTCGCATGCACGTGCATGCGCGCAGAGCGGTGGGTGGTGTGTTTCCTCGCGATATCCCTGCTAACGTTCCTTCCAACCGTTGAAGCAGATAATGACCTAGCATCAGCTAATGGACTAACCAATGGCGTGACTGTAAGCGGATATGTCTGTGACCCAGATGGATGTACGCCCACTGACAAGACGGACTGGTGGAAGATATATGCCTACAAGGGTGATATCGTTCAGGTAAGCTTCTCAGGTTCGATGTCTAACCCTGCTTGGTGGTGTCCAGGAGATGGTTGGGAAGCAGATTTTTCTATTCATAATTCTGCAGGTTCTCAACTTGCTAGCCAAGCAATGGATGACGGCAGTTCTTCAACAGTATTGTCGACTACAATGTCAACTGCAGATTATGTCTATCTAAAGATACAAGGAAAAAACAGTTGGTGTAATGACGGAGTAGACTATACCCTAACCCCATCCATAAATCAAGATAATCGTGACAGGGACGAGGACGGATTTATCGACAATGAGGATGATTGTGATCTCATTCCTGGAACCTCTACAAACGATAGACTGGGATGCATAGACACAGATTCCGATGGTTGGTCAGACCCGGACAGTGGTTGGACTACCAACAATGGAGCAGATGCATTCCCAACCCAACCATCTCAGTGGGTGGATTCAGACAATGATGGCTTTGGAAACAATCTAGATGGATTTGAACCGGACCATTGTCCGTATCGGAGAGGATACTCAGAACTGGATAGATTTGGATGTCTCGACTCGGATGGAGATGGTTGGTCAGATGCTGACCCAGGTGGACTTGATGGAGTAGAGCCATGGTTTGCCCATCCAAACGGTTCTGCTGACGCATTCCCATTTACTCCAAGCCAATGGAACGACACAGATGAAGACGGATTTGGAGATAATTGGGCTGATGGTTCATGGAATGACACTCGAATTAATTGGTCGATTGGGGTTTGGTATGCCAATGCGACTCAACCAGATGCTTGCCCATTCGTTACTGGTTATTCATTGGAAGACAGATTTGGCTGTCCCGACTCAGATAGTGATGGTTGGTCTGACCCAGACCTAAATTGGTCAGCTGGTGACGGGGCAGACGCATTCCCTGAAAACCCTACACAGTGGCACGACAGAGATGGTGATGGTTGGGGAGATAATCAAAGCGAAGGAGCATTACAAGTCGATGATTTCCCTGACAATCCAACTCAATGGTTAGATACTGACGGAGATGGATGGGGCGATAACAATTCATACGGCGCAACACAAGTCGATGATTTCCCGCTAGTTCCAAGCCAGTACAGGGATACGGATGGTGATGGCTATGGCGACAATCTCAATGGCTTTGAAGGCGATGTTTGCCCTCAAAGTACGGTTGAAGAAGTAGAGAGCGGTTGGATAAGTTGGCAGGACAGATTTGGATGTTTAGACTCCGACATGGACGGCTTCTCCAATCCTGATGACTGGTGGATTTCTCACCCTGATGGGTTCGCAGATGCATTTCCTGATGATGAAAGTCAATGGTACGATACCGATGATGATGGTTATGGAGATAATCTAGAATATTTCGATGGTGAAACCTGGAGGCCTGCTTGGAGAGGAGACGGTTGTGTCGCTACTGAAGGTAATTCTGCCATGGATAGATGGGGTTGCCCAGATTCAGACGGTGATGGATGGTCTGACCCTACAACCCATTGGTTAGCAAGTCCTGGTGGAATTGCAGATGCTTGGCCTGCTGATGAAACGCAATGGCACGATAGAGACGGCGATGGAAGAGGCGATAATCCGAAGGGAATTACTGCTGATGTCTGTCCAGACGTCCCAGGAACATCTCAAGGTCCAACCGCTGGCGGGGATAGATGGGGTTGCCATGATACAGATGGTGATGGCTGGTCAGATCAAGGGGATAGGTTCCCACACGAACCAACCCAATGGAGGGATTTGGATGGCGATGGATTCGGAGATAACTCCGATGGACACGAAGGCGACGCTTGCCCCAATGAGAGAGGCCAGTCTTTCTTTGATCGTCTTGGATGTAGAGATTCAGACGGCGATGGCTGGTCAGACCCCTCTCAAAATTGGCTAGCATCACCATGGGGTCAAGCAGATGCCTTTCCAACCGATAGACTACAGTGGCAAGATACTGACGAAGACGGCTTTGGTGATGTGCCTATGGGTGCCAAGCGAGATGACTGTCCGGATGTGGCAGGGACTTCAACAAAAGATTTGCAAGGTTGTATTGATTCAGATGGTGACGGTTGGTCAGATGAGTATGGAAGTTGGAATGCAGCTTTCTCGGTAATGGGTGAAGAACCGGCATCTAGTTGGTTGACTTACATGATTCTGGGTACTGTTATGCTGATTTCATCAGCACTTGCGATGATTGTCCGTTATTCTCGTTCGGCGTCTTCGCTTGAAAAAGCAGTAATCGAAGAGGACAAGGGAGGTGAATCAAATGCGTGAGTGGTTACTTATCGCACTGATGGTTTCACTATCTTTTGCAGGTCAAGTTTCTGCGCAGGAAGAGATTGACCCCTTCGAAGAGGCGGGATTGAATTTGGTCGCATTGAGAAATGATAGTCTAGATATGAATCAAGACGGAATGATGGATGCTATTCGTGTAGTTGTAGTAATCAATTCAACAAACCAATGGGTTGACTTGACTCTAACTTTGATCGGAGAGCACTCTGGTTTCACAGTATACGAGGAAATTTACATGGCGTTTGAAGATCAAGAAAACGCTTCATTGACCTATGATTCATGGGCGGCAGGAGAACACCAGTTACAGTTGGAAATAAGCGACGCTGATGGGATTTTATTGAAATCAATCAATCTTGGAATTTTTGATTTAAGCCCTGCCTTAGCAACTCCCGAAATAGACCTAGTACTATCTGGTTCGGAAATTATGCAAACGGGTGATGATTGTGAAATCACTCGAGACTTCGTGGATGAGACAGGGCCAAGGTGGAATTTCCCAGGTACGCGGTCAATAATCGGAACCCCGTTCACCGTTTTGGAAACCGAACAGGTTCTTGATTGCAGTAACTGGCCTGCGGGTAATTACATTGTAACAGAAAGTTATCAAAACGGCCTAGGGCAAACAACAACCGACACTCTCGAACTCGTTATCGTAAACAAACCTCCTCCTCTTTTCTCCATTGATGTCAATGGAAACGATGCAAAAATTGGAACACCCTGCAGCATCACTCATACTCCATCCAGCAGCGAAGACCATTCTGATTTCTCTAAGGACTGGAAAATCACACCTTCGATTGGAATGGTTGCCAACACAAGCAATCTCGATTGTTCGCAATGGGAATCTGGCGTTTACAAGATATTGCTAACTGTAACCAATGATGAGGAGATAAGCACCACAAATGGTGCCATGCTAATCAGAATGCCTGCCCCCGATTCCACATCTGAAGACGAAAACGCACCTGCTCAATCCAAGGGAATGGATACAGAGACCTCCAGTGTAGGAATATGGGGTATTGGTCTACTTTCATTGGTCTTGGGTATTGCAGTATTTGTCCTGATGATAAAAAGTCCCGAGGATGATGAATTGTTTGGTGGGTTGCTAAATGAAATGGGCGAGCCGGATTCTGAAGGACTACCTACTCATATAGATGAAAATGGAATGCTTTGGAGAAAGCATGAAAACGGTGAATTAGATTGGTGGGACCGTTCCTCTATGATGTGGAAGAGGTGGTGATTTGCTTCAAACAATCGCTTTTTGGGTAATGATTCTCAGCGGTTTAGGGTTAGTCGCAATTTTCGTTAATTCCATGTGGAAGCGATATGTTAACCTAAAATCACTCGAGCCTAGGCTAGATTTGGAATGGGTTGCTGACTGTGAAAAACACGGAACTGCTTCATACAAAGGAACGAAAGTTACACTGAAAAATGTCAGAGATTTTTCTTGGCAAAATAAACGGGAACACGATTCAAAATGGATCAACACCAAGGTTGACATTGATGAAATTGTAGATGTATGGTTTGTTATAGACCATTTTCACAAAATCAAAGGCCTCGCTCATACAATGTTGACTTTCGAATTTAGTGATGGGCAATTCATTACATTCTCGTTTGAGACCAGAAGGGAAGTTGGTGAAAGATACCACCCTTGGAAAGGACTGTGGCGTGCGTACGAATTGTATCTATTGGTTGCCACAGAGAGAGATGCCCTGCACCTGCGTACCAATGCAAGAAAGCACAAAGTACACCTTTTCAGGGTTCAAACACCACCAGGAAAAGACAAGGCGTTGTTCAATGCATTGTGTGATCGATTGAATTCATTATCAGAAACTCCTGAATTTTACCACACATTCGGTAAAACCTGTACAACAGCAATCGTTGACCAAGTAAATCTGATTACACCAGGTAGGATTCCTAGAATGTGGAGGACCCTACTTCCCGGACATTCAGCTCGCGCAGCATGGAAACTAAAGTTGATTGAAGATTGGGGAGGATACGAGTCAACGCTTCAGGCCTCACGAATTGATGAAAGGGCAAGAACTTGGGATGGTAGTGAAGAATACTCTCAACACATTAGGGCCCATTTGCCTCCCAAATGAATAGCAAATTTCCACCCTCATGTGATATTTTTACTTCATCAGAAGTGGATCTATTTCCAACTCCTTTAGTTCCAGTTTCAAGGTCCTCAGAATTAAGTTCAAATTCGACTCCAGATAGGGTTACATTCTTTACTTTTCCAAAAGCCATCAATGAACAAATTGTGGATATTTTGAGTTCGATTTCAATTCCATTTTCATCAACTCTGCATGCTCTCCAGTCATCGAAATATAGAATTGCATCCGACTTGGACTCGAATAAGGATGTGAAAGCAGCGAGGCGGTGATCTAACCTGCCTCCATCTATCCCAACAACCGCATCTACGTCATACTGAATTAGGGCTTTTGCTAGGTCCGAGTTTTCTTGATTTTCATCTTGGTTATGACCTGTGATATTCGAAATGGAATCCATGTCTCCAACCACGATATCCCATTCATCAAATCTATCTGCAGCTCCATCTAGAGCAATTACAAAATCAGCTTTTTTTACGAGGGTTTCAAAGAGGGCATCGTCAGGCCATTCACCGTTTCCTACCACGAGAACAAAGCCGTCCATGTGTGTGCGATATGATACATAGATTCAAGCGGTTCGCTCACCGGATTTAATCCGGCCCCCTATGGGGGCCGTATGTGCAAACTTTGGGAATAGTAATGTAGGGTGAAGATTGTGAGTCGAGATATGTCATGGCGTAGCAAAGGTCTGCCTCTTGCAATTCTCGCCATATTTTTGATACAAATTTCAGCACCAGTTTTCCAATTTCCAATCCCCATCTTGGAGGAAAAAGATGATACTGCGGCATTGTCTGTAGACTTCTCTACCGGCTCAGGACATGACTTAGAAGGAGACGTCATAAACGTCGATGGGAAAAATTGGACTGTTCGTGGAGAATCTATATTGGACTATTGGACTCAAGAAGTTCAAAACAAATCTGATGTCTCTTCTATTGACCTAGTACTCACTGAAACCGGCCTTGGATATGCTTGTTCTACCAATGATACAGAAGTCTACTTTCACACATTACACCAAAATGGCAGTTTTGACACGTTGGTAGTTCAAAACCTTGGAGCAAACTCAACCGACACTTGCGCCATCGGTGTTACAAAAGAAAATCGAATCCAAATCGCATACGATATTTGGGATGGTTCAAACGAAGAGACAGGAGGCCACATTAGACTAGCACGGTTAGCTGAACCAAATGCTGTCTATCTCCAAAGAACTTGGCACATCAGAACTATCGCAGAAGAGATTTATGAAAGCGATTCCGACAGTCTCACCTTAGAATTTGATTCAGAATCTCGGACTCACATTTTCTTCAAGGATAGTAAGACCCAAGGCCTGCGCCAACTTTGGTTCAACAAGGCATTTTGGAATCAAACATTATTGGATGCAGGCCCAATAGGTTCAGATATTGAGGTGAAAATCGATTCACATGACATGGTTCACGTGGTCTACACCTACCATCCTCATAGCAACTTATCCGAGAATGAAGTAAGGCTTCTCAGGTTCAATCAAACTACAGAAATGCGTCAGGTTCTAGCTAGAGGAATGTCGATTACAGATGCGATTGGGATGGATCTTGATTCAAACAATATCGAACAAATATCCTATTCTAAGTCAGATAACACTTCCAATGAAATCTCCCTATTACGTAGTCTTGCAGGAAAAGACACAGGTAGAATAAATCCTACACCAACAAGCGTCATTACATACGATGATGATTCATCTGAAGGCGAGGTTCTGAGTGGTGACCTAAATGCGGACGGTATGGATGATTTGGTTTACACTGACCCTGAAGGAAACGGCACAATTTCGATTCACTATGGTTCTCCAAGTGGACCTAGTGCTTCTGCAGACAGAATTCTGGTTGGCTCATTCAGCGAATCAAATCTAGGTCAAGGAATTGCCATTGGCGACTTTAATTGCGATGGGTTTGATGATATCGCTTCAAGCGAACCAGGCATGGCAGTCAATAACTCTGGACACGTATCGATTAGGTTAGGTAACTCACAAGGAATCTCGACCGAGACATGGTGGGAGATGAATGGTACCGATGATGATAATCTCGGCTTTTCCATGACTTCTCTAGGCGATGTTGAATCAGATGGTTGTGATGACTTAGCGATTGTAGCTGACAAACTAATAGAAGAAAACGAAAATCAGCCAACTCTGACAAAGAATGGTTTGGTAATGGTCCTCAAAGGAAATAGAACCGCAATGATTCATCAATCCAATATTACCCAATCAGAATATGGGCCGATGTTTGGAAGGCAAATTGCATCCAGAGGAGACCTAAACGGAGACGGATACCTTGACATGGTGGTATCAAACACTGGAACGATTGATAGCCCAACGGGTTATTCTTCAGTAGAATTCTTCATGGGAAGTGAACAAGGAATCAATTCTAACCCCAATTATACCCATTCTTCTCTGGACCAAGGGAAATTGTATGGCTTTGAGATGTCGATTGTTGGAGACGTACACGGCGACGGGTATGACGACCTAATTATCAGCGAATTATTTGCAAGTACAACACCTTATCAAACCGGTAAGGTCCACATGTGGTCCGGTAATGAAACAATAGCTGTGAAGAATTGGACATTGAAAGGTCCATTCGCTAACGCAAGATTGGGATATACTATTTCACCAGCAGGCGACATCAATGAAGATGGCTATGACGACTTCTTGTTAATGATGCCATCCGCATCAAAATCTGGAACTGTTAATTTGTATCTGGGTTCAGAAAACGGCCCACGTAGCGATGTTCAATTATTTGCACAGGGATCATCAGGACAGTATGTTGGTCTCAATTTGCTCACAGGAATGGACCTAGACGGGGATGGGATGGGCGAGTTGTTATACTCGTCTAGAGACCTAACACAAGGAGATAATTTCGCTCCTGTGCTTACAATAATGTCGGAAAGAGACTGGGAGAATGTCAACTTTGAATTCCCAGAATCGGTGAATGGAATCGATTTGCTTACCCCTCTGCGTGGCAGTCCTTCGTTGATGGTTGAATTATCGGATTCAAGTTTGATGATACTAGAAAACACTCCTGACGGATTGACTTCTGCAGGTCGATGGGATTTCCGATATCTAGGCGACGTAGAAGATGCGGTAATGGGTATAACCAATGCAGGGAAGCCAACAATTTTGGCCGTGCAATCTATTTCTGGTGCTCCAACACTGGTCACGATGAATGTTGATGGAAACACAGGCCTAGACTACAGCCTGGACACCGGTACTGGTGTAGGAAAGGAAATGGGTTCATCATTGGACCTGAGCGGTATGCAAAGAATAGGTCACATTTCTCCAGGTTTCTCATCAATATTTTACACGGTTGAAGGCGAATACGGTTATTCTACCTCATTAGTTCGCTCTTCAATAGACGTATTGTACCCAATTAAAGTTCACGTTGATTCTGCTGACAAAACAAGGATGGTCTATGTTGATGATGATGATAAGATGGTATATCTTAACACATTAAATGGGTCATGGAGCGAGGTATCAATTCTCAATACAACAATTGGTGATGACTTTGATTCCATTTGGACTTATGGTAACGATCTAATCATTGCTCAAATAGCATCAGTAAACGGTACTACATACCTTCAATTGGTTGAGTTCAACGGTACCAACCATACAGTTGAAAATATTGCACCCGCAAGTACAACTTCATCATTTGAATTGGAACTTGTTTCCGGCAAACTAGCAATATCTATCCTCGATGGCGAATACCTCACGGTGTATGAAAGAAACTTGACTGGTGGGAATTGGTCTACAGCCCATCAAAGGTGGATGTTGCAGAGCAATCAAAATCTAAACAACACTCTAGTGATGAAAGGTGGTTATGCACTCTATGACTTCAATAATTCAGACCAAGGTATTCTTCATCGTGCCTCTGATGGGTCATGGTCGGTTCATTCAATGGATGTCCCAGATTCCCAAACACAGCACGACTTCATAGTCGATAGCGATAGGTGGCACATCACATCTACAAATTCTGATTTGGGTTCCAATAATTTGGTTTGGACTACGGGTTCCTTTACTGGTTCAGGAATCACAACCTCAACAAAATTCGTGTCAATAATCACCGAACACATGGCTGGTATGGAATTGGTTGATGGCGATTTGGTTATTGCTTATTCACAATCATCTACCAACGATTTTAGCGCCATGAGAATCGTAAGCGATGAGGATAGGGATTTAATTCCAGATTCGCACGATGCACTGCCCAGCATTGGAAATCAATGGGAAGACACAGACTCTGATGGATTTGGAGACAATCCATCAGGGCCACATGCAGATGCATGCCCATCTGATTATGGTGAATCAAACTTGGACAGATTTGGCTGCGATGATTATGATGAGGACGGCTGGTCTGATGCCAACGATGACTGTAATGACGACGATGGGACCTCTTGGTGGGGAGAATTAGGTTGTTCTGATGATGACCAAGACGGCTGGACTGATGACCCGATTAAAGGAGATAGATTCCCAGAAAACTGGAAACAGGCTTTGGATTCCGACCTCGATACTTTCGGCGATAACCATGGACCAGATTGTTGTAATGTTGAACTAGAATCTATTCAGAGAGCAGGAGACTACTTCCCATACAATGCTGTTCAACATGCAGATTCCGACGGTGACGGATATGGAGACAACCCAGATGACCCTATAGATGGAGACTGGTGTTGGTTCGTTGAAGGATATTCCTGGAGAGACCGGCAAGGCTGCCCAGATGCAGACTCAGACGGTTCATCCGACCCTTGGTATGAAGATAATGAATGGGGAACTCAGTACACTTGGACAGAGGAAGACGGTGCGGATTGGTGGCCTCAAGACCCAACACAATGGGCGGACTCAGACGGGGACGGATTTGGGGATAACTCGTCTGAAGGAGCTACAACTCCAGATAAATTCCCAACCATACCTGCAGCGGCGTATGACACCGATAGCGACGGATATCCCAATAATTGGACAGAATTGGATAACGGTTCCAATAGGGGCGGATTAAATCTCGATAATTGTCCTGATGTTTGGGGTAATTCAACAACCTCTTCAGTAGGTGAAACTATCGTTCCGTATTACGGCTGTCAGGATACTGATGGAGACGGTCGAGAGGACTCAACAGATGCCTTCCCTGCAGATTCAACCCAAGTAGCAGATAGCGACGGTGATGGATGGGGTGACAATCAGCAAGGAAACAACCCTGACGCTTGCCCATACGACTTTGGCGTGGTAAACGGTACTAAACCCAACGGAGAACCTGGAATTGGATGTCCTATTGAATCTCAGGAAGAGGACCAAGACCAAGACGGCATACCTGACGGCGAGGATGATTGTCCTAACACACAGCAAGGCCAGTCTGTAAACGAAGCTGGGTGCTCAGATTTCCAAATTGATGATGACTTAGATGGCGTCTCTAATGGAGATGACAAGTGCGATGATACTCCAATCGATACCGCAGTTGACAATGATGGCTGTTCAGCAGCGCAGAAAGAGGTGGATTCGGACGGAGATGGAGTCAATGATCCAGATGATGATTGTCCAGATTCTGACCCAGAATTGACAATCGATGACAATGGATGCAACCTCTCACAAAAAGACACCGATACTGACGGGGTCAATGATTTGCTAGACGAATGCCCAGGAACTCCGCCTCCAATCAAGGTATTAGCAAATGGTTGTATCGATGAATCATCGTTGGATGAAGATGTAGATGGCGACGGATTCAAAGGAAACTATTCCTATGATGCTCTAAATGATACTCACACAGGTGATGCGTTCCCATTCGATGTAACCCAGTGGCAAGATAGAGATGGAGATGGGTACGGAGACTCTCAGTTACCTGGAGCAAACTTTTCTGATGCCTGCCCTGATGTGTGGGGTAATTCTACAGAGAAGTTAAGATACGGTTGCTTAGATAGAGATGGCGACGGATATAGCGATTTGTTGGGAGATGATAAATTCCCAGACAATCCAACACAATGGGATGATCTTGATTTAGACGGCTGGGGAGATAACCAAGATGGAGACGATGCTGATTTGTGTCCAGGAACGGAAATCAATGAATTGTATCTAGAAGAAGCGAGACTGAACTTTGGATGCGCTCTATACCAATCAGATACCGACAATGACGGAATTATGGATGATGAAGACGCTTGTCCTAACACTCCCGCCGGTGCCGATGTATATCCGAGTGGATGTAAAATCGAGGTGGAAGCAGAACCAACTGAAGAAGACGAGACTATATTCGGAATGGACCCAATGATATTCTATGCAGCAGCAGGTGGTGGGGGATTACTGTTCTTGGGACTTGTATCCATCATAATTTCTAGAATGAGAGGTGGAGACTTCGATTTCGATGACGATGATGACGACGATGACTGGTTCGACGATGATGACGACGATGATGAAGATGATTTCATGGCAGGAATACTCGGCGGCAGAGGAAATTCAAGAGGTCCATCATCTGGCCCACAAAGAGGTCCACAGCGTGGACCACCATCAGGTCCACAAGGACGAGGTCCAAGCAGAGGACCTCCAGGCGCTTCACCACAAAGAGGACCAACCTCAGGACCAAGTAGAGGGCCGCCAGGCGGTGCAAGTAGAGGCCCATCTGCAGGACCTAGCAGGGGTCCTCCAGGTGGCCCGAGTAGAGGTCCATCCAGCGCAGGACCTTCTCGTGGTCCAGACCCAAGAGGCCCACAGCGCGGTGGCCCGGCTTCTGGCGCGGCTACTGCGGGCAAAAAAGTGGCAAAACGCAAGCCAGTAAGTGGGGATGGCAAGGTTCGCAAAGCGAAAGTTGTAATCGACCCAGATCTGTTCGATACTGAGGAATTAGCAGACAGGGCAGCGGCTGTTGATTGGACAAAGACCGCACTAAAGGGCGGAATTAATGAGCGTTCAATTTTGATGCAATTACAAACTACTGGATGGTCAGCCCCGCAATCTAGAGCAATAATCGATTTGTCCAAGGAGTAATCTAGAGGCATCACACTCAAGAAGGGTAGTTAATTCGGGAAAGATACGGGGGTAAAGAATTGAGCGAAGATGTTGCAGATGTTTCAATGCCAGAAGGTATTGAAGTGGATGATGCAGCAGCTTATTTTGGCGTATTCGAATCGTCAGATGCTCTCCATCAAATGATGGAAATGTCAAGAGAAGATGCTTTTGAAAAATTCTTTTCACTTCTATCAGACCTAGTTTTGAAGCCAGGAGATTTCGACTTCGAAGAGGCTAGTGAACGATTGAACTGTGAGGGAGGTGAAATTTACTTCCTTGTCGCTGGTCATTTGGGTGTAATGTCTCTACCTGAACAGTTGGCATTGGCGATTAGTGAAGGTCAATTTTCAGATTCTGAATCAGAACAGTTACAGGAAATTTCAGACCCTATGCGATTGCTAAAACTATTCGCAATCGCTCAGCAAACAGGCGGTCCAGGAGAGGCAACCAAATACTTGAACGGAGTAGAATCTTTACTATCAAATCCCGCTGCGAATAAGGATGCTTTACTATCACTAGCATCCGAAATAAAAGCCTGCTTTGACGTAGCAGGCCACGTTACTCCAGTATCAAGTCTAGCAAGTAGCAATGCTACCGCCAAAGAGGTTGAAACGTCATACGTTGCACCAACAATTGTTGAAGCACCGCAAACAAAAGAACCGGAAAAATCACCTGAACCAGCGCCTCCTTTACCTTCCACTGAACCAGAAATAGTGGCAGAAACATCAGTGCCTCTCCCTTCTACTGAACCAGTACCACTGCCTGAAGTAACAGAGCCTGTTGTAGAAGTTGATGAGCGAAAGGAATCAGAAAAGACAGATGATGCCTTTGCAGGTGCATTTTCCGTAATGGCTCCAGAACCGGATCTAGAACCTGAGCCAGAGCCCGAACCTGAGCCTGAGCCAGAACCCGAGCCAGAGCCCGAACCGGAGCCGGAACCAGAACCAGAACCTGAGGCTACAATCGAGGAAGCATTCGCTGCTGCAGACACCGATAATAGCGGCGGTTTGTCCGTTCAAGAGATTGTAGAAGCAACTGGTATGGAAGAAGAGCAAGCTGAAGAATTACATTCAGAAGCAGATACTGATGGTGACGGCGAAGTCACACTCGAAGAATTGAAATCTCAACCCGATGTTATGGAAAAAATGGCTCTACCTAAACCAGTCAAGCCCATCAGAGCGGGAATAAAGAGCACCCCAAATCAACAGCAGCAGGCTCAACCTCAAGCAATGAACCAGCAGCAACAACAGCAAGCATGGCTCGCTCAACAACAGCAGCAACAACAGCAACAACAGCAAGCGTGGCTCGCTCAACAACAGCAGCAGCAACAACAGCAAGCATGGCTCGCTCAACAACAGCAGCAACAACAAGGTTGGAATCAACCTGTACAACCTATGCAACCCACGATTCGTTCAGGACTTCACTGCAGAGGTTGCAGAATTGGTGTTGATCCTAATTGGCGATTCTGTCCGGTTTGTGGAACTCAAAATCGATGATTATTCGATAAATTTGCCACTATCTAGGATTTGTGAATCATCTAGCCAAACAGAAGGTTTTGTGATTACACCAGGAATATGAATTCCCACTGCAGCATTTCCTCCCATGCTTGTATTGTCACCTATTGAAAAGTAGCAAGTTCCTAGTTGCTTTTCATCTTCTAGCACGTGACCAGTAATCTGTGCGTTTGGGTTCATGCCGAATCCAAATTCAGCCACTGTCCAAACCAGTTCCCTATCTTTGGATCTTAATTTAGAAGCCGCCTCTCCAAATTGTTGCCGAATTTGGGCTGCTGTAGCATCACCTTTGATATCGATCACAATTCCGTTTTCAACAATTAATTCCAGAGGTTCATTGAGTAGGGTAGATTCCCACGTGCCATCGATGACAATTTTCCCGTTCATAGTCCCTTCTTTAGGTAAGACAAATGCCTTTCCTGCAGGAAGGTTGGTAATCATTCTTGGTCTGTTACAAATTCCATTATCGTCGAGATTCCAGTCTTTCCATGATACTTCAAATTCGACATCAGTGCCTCTTGAGTCCTTGACATGAACGAGTTTTTTCCTCCTCAGTTTACTTGAAAAATCTGACAGACTTTTCTTGATCTGATTAAAGTCAGCCGTCATACCTCCACTAACGAACATATCATCTGTCATACCAGGCATCGTTGCAACTCTAGCACCATCTTTCAAGGCGGCTCTAATCGCCCTTGTATGGGTGAGAGAGTATTTTGTTGGAGCGATTACAATTTGTTGCTGCTTCATCAGGTTAGCAACCGGAGTAGGAGGTTCTTCTGAATGGTGTCTACCTTTTGGCATTACAATGAGTAGGACTCTATCTGACCTTTCGGTCGCAGCTTTATGTAATGCTTGACCGATTTGTCCTGTAGTAGGGTCGCAAACGATCAGTACGTTTTCTCCTCTTCTGATATCCATACATGTATGGGTAACACGTTTTGCAGATTCAAATAGAGCCAGTTCTAGGTCTAAACTTTCTAGAACTTCGGCAACATTTTCCTCTAATGGTTCCTCTGATTCTACAACTTCCTCGAGTTCCAAATCGTCGCTATCTGCCCTTGCCTCTCTCTCCTTAGTTTTACGGCGAAAGGGAGAGGCCATGATAGGTGGTAGTAAGTTCATGCCTTCAAAGTGTGCCCGACACCACGTGAAATCTTGAAGTTGAAATGCTTCTTGGCAAGCAATATGGGAATCAAAGAAGAATTCATGACCAAAGTCACAGACCTGTATAGGTTTGAGGCAATCCAAGGACATCTAGGTTGGGACCAAGAAACGATTATGCCACCAAAGGGTGCTAAGGCTAGAGGAGAAATTCTGGCTTGGTTGGCAGCACAACGACACAGCAGATTGATTGACCAGAGTATGGGTTCTATTATTTCAGAGTTGGAAAACTCAGAGCATGATGATTACTTTGCAGCAAATCTGAAAGAGATGAGAAGAAAGTATGATGAGGCTGTGAAATTGCCTACTGAATTCGTCTCAGAATTTACCAAAGCACGTAGCGAGGCACTTATTGCATGGCAAAAAGCTCGCAGTGAGAGTGATTTTTCTCAGTTCGCACCACATTTGCAGAAATTGATTGATCTCACACACAAGAAAATCGGTTACCTTGGATGTGAGCACACGCCATACGACGTACTTTTGGATGAATACGAGGTTGGAATGACTGTCGAGGATTACGACCCGCTCTTCTCTGGGCTGAAATCTCGATTAGTACCTCTTCTTGCAAAGATTATGGATTCGGATGTTGAAATTCCTAGATTGCCAGATGAAATGACCTTCCCGGCCGATGGTCAAGAAAAGTTTTGCAGTAAAGTAAGCAAAGCGATGGGCTTCGATTTTGAAGCAGGAAGAATGGACCGCTCAACTCATCCATTTTGTGCGGGACTGTGGCCTGACGATACAAGATTTACAACTAGATTTGACGAAAAAGACCCATTCTCATGCCTTTACGCAGTAATGCATGAATCAGGTCACGGAGTGTATGAACAAGGCTTGCCTAGGCAATACAGTTTTTCTCCAGTAGGAACTGCTGTTTCTTTAGGTGTTCATGAATCTCAATCACGATTTTGGGAGAATCAAATTGGAAGAACTGCAGCGTTTTGGAATGTTGCAATGCCTTGGTTCAAGGAAGAATTCCCTGACTGTCCTGATTGGAGTAGTGAAACTCTGGATTTAGTCGCCAATGAGGTCAAGCCAGATTTCATTAGAGTTGAAGCCGATGAGATAACTTACAATCTTCATATCATGATTAGGTATGAAATTGAAAAAATGATTTTCAATGGTGGATTAAAGGTAGAAGATATACCTTCAACATGGAATCAAATGATGAAAGAGTGGTTTGGAATCGAAGTACCAAATGATTCACTGGGCTGTCTTCAGGATATACATTGGTCGATGGGTGCATTTGGTTATTTCCCAACCTACACGCTAGGGAATTTGTATGCTGCACAGTTGTTACAGACCATGTCCAAGGAATTAGGCGACATTGACGAGATTATCAAATCAGGAGAATGGTCTGGAATGCTAGATTGGTTGCGTGATAAGATTCACCAAAAAGGGTCGGTTATGACACCAGCGGAACTAATTGAATCAGCGACAGGATCTCCACCCAGTCCAGAGCCATTCCTGAATTATGTTGAAGAAAAATATTCCAAATTGTACAATTTGTAATTACTCTTCTTCGGAACTATTGCCCTTGCCGGTAACTTTTGCTTGAAGGGTGTTCAGCATTCCTGTTAATTCCATTATTGCGTCTTGCAAGTCATTGGTTCTATCATCTTCATTATCTGTACCAAATGATATTCCTAACATTGTAATCATCGCTCCAGAGAGCATAACTACCGCTGAAATAAATAGGTCTTTCAAATTGATTTCATCCCCACTTGCAAGCATTATTCCCCATAAGGCACCTGCTGCAAAAATTAGCAGTCCAATCACAATTTGTTGATGTCCTGGTCCAAGTTTCTCTTCTAAACCACTCATGTTATCACTGGTGTGACATTTGATAACTTAGTACATAAATTGGTAGTTTGAAAAAATCCACAAGAGCGTTATTTTAATCCCACGGCAACATTACCAGAGGTTTTCCTACCTGCCCCGCATCCACTAGGCACTTACCTTTTGGCCCAGTTTCATCATTTCTTTCGAATACTGGAATCCCGTCTACAACGGTTAAAACCGGCCAACCAACTAATGTCTTCCCAACGAATGGACTCCATTTTACAGTTGTCCAAGTATTCTCATCTTCGACTTGTATTTTCTTGTTTAAGTCAACTAGTACTATGTCTCCATCATATCCTTTTACTAACTGGCCTTTTCCAACCATCTGATAGCACTCTGCGACATCTGTTGACATCCACTTTACGACCTGTTCCAGTGTACATTTTCCTTGAGACATGTGAGTAAGCATCACTGATAAGGAGGTTTCCACACCAGGCATTCCGCTGTGGGCCAGCGGGAATCCCTGTTGCTTGTTTTCCATTGTGTGCGGGGCATGGTCTGTTGCAATACATGCAATGGTTCCATCATGCAATCTTTTCCACAAGGTGTCTTTGTCTTTCTTGTACCGAATAGGTGGATTCATTTTGAGTCTAGTACCTAGCCTTTCAACATCGGTTTCATCAAAGGTAAGATGCTGAGGAAGAACCTCGGTCGTAATGTGTGCTTTTCCTTCTTCACCATGCAATGAAGTGACATCTCCTAACCAATCTGCTTCGATTCCGGAGGTTAGGTGAAGGATGTGAAGCCTGTGGCCGCTGTCTTGAGCGTAGCCAACTGCACGTTTTGTAGCAATTAGAGCGGTTTCATCATCTCTCCATTCAGCATGTGCCGCCATATCAGTACGCCCTTCAATCATCTTCTGTCTCTCGATCATTCTAGTTTCGTCTTCTGCATGAACCGCAATTAATCCAGCTGTGTTGTCAAAAATAGTCTTTAGAGCATCTGATTCATTCACAAGAAGGTCTCCAGTTGAAGAGCCCATGAATATCTTGATTCCACAAATACCAGGTATTGCAATCGGTGCTCCCGGGACGCCTACGGTTTTCTTCAGTTCCTCTACGTTTGACTCTGTAGCCCCGATAAAGAAACCATAATTCGTTACACACTTCTTTGCAGCGGTTTCTAATTTATCGTACATTGACTGTAAGGTTGTTTGACTTGGGACATTGTTTGGCATGTCCAGGAAAGAGGTAACGCCGCCACTTGCAGCAGCTCTTGAGCCAGTGAAGAGGTCTTCTTTTTCGGGTTGACCTGGGTCTCTAAAATGGACTTGTGGGTCAATTATGCCTGGCAAGAGATGCATTCCAGTTCCGTCATAGACGTAATCTCCGCTATTGGGTTCGAGATTGCCCTGTGTCGATATTTCAGAGATTACGCCATCTGTTATCCTCAAATCACCTTTTTGAATTCCAGAAGGCAATACCATACTCGCACCGGTAATCAACATATTTCCGCTCATTTTTTCACCTTCTTCTAGCGTTTTTTGGTCTAAATGCATTGCACACATCATCTTTCATGTCGATGTACGGGCCGCCTAATAGGTCAACGCAGTATGGAACTGCCTTCCAAATTTCGTCTATAGTCTCTCTTATTGCTTTAGGGCGACCAGGCAAGTTGAAAATGAGGCTTTTTCCTCTTGTCCCTCCAACTTGCCGTGAGAGGATTGCAGTCGGTACAAACTCGAGTGAAATAGCTCTCATTTGTTCACCGAATCCCGGTAGTATTCTATCGCAGACCTGCATAGTTGCCTCTGGAGTCACATCTCTTTCAGCAGGACCTGTGCCTCCAGTTGTTACAACAACGTCACAGCCGAGTTGTTCGGTTAACTCAATTAATGCATCAGAAATCTCAGAGATATCATCTGGCACGATTTTGTAATGGTGGCTCCATTCTGATGCGATAGCCTCCTCAAAGAATCCTAAAATTGCAGGTCCACCTTCGTCTTCATATTCGCCAGAGTGAGCCCTATCTGATACCGTGAGAATTCCTAATGTTACAGGGTCTCCAACCATGCAAACACCTCACTCGCTTCCATACTTGTCACGTATGTCAGCATGGAATGAGTCTAGAAGTGTGTCCTCAAACAACTCTGCTTGTCTTCGAATCTTTGTTGACCTCATGTGTAGGAATGCCATTCCTATGAACGCGATGATTGCTATAGGAATCGCAGCCTCAAGTTTGTATTTGTGCATTACAGTAATGATTCCTTCAGCTGTGTAAGCCCAGGTTAGAGATGCAGCAGCGCCTCCAAAGAATGTTGCCCAAAGCACACGCATGAATTTCATTCTAGAAAGAAGGCCAAGCATTGCCCCAACCAAAACTCCAGATGCCATGAAAGGAATCCATACGAATACGATTAAGCCCCAGAATCCCCATTTGTTGATCATCTCACGCTTTTCGTTCGCGGTGTACTCTACGGTTGAGAGGATATCCCCGAATAATTTCGTCTGAAGAACTCTACCTCCTAATCCGTCCTGTCTTGCTACTGCTGCTACTCTTGCATCCTTACTGTCCTTTGCTGCAAGCGTTTCAACTCGGCCAGCACCCGACCTATCTGCTAAAGTTGATACGAGGTTCCTTCCCTTGACAATCAGTTCTTGGGTGCCAACTAATTCTGGATTTTCTCTTGAGATATATTTTCTCAAGTCCTTTTCAATGTCAGTATTGGAATCTTTGAATCTGAAGAATGCAAATCTCTGATTGGGTTTGTATGCAACCCTTACGAAAATTATCGAGTCTTCACTCGTTACTGTAGCCATTTGTAAAATCAAATCACTAGTCGAACGGAAGTATCCCTTTACGGATTCTCTGACGTCGTCCTCAACTTTTGAGAGCATGTGCAAATCGCGGAAGAATGTTGTGTAATCTTGGTCTTCGGCTTCTTCATCCTCAATCATCCCACTTCCTACGCCAACACCAGTTTCGAAGTCAATGGCTTGATTATCTCCAATCGACCTGACTGTTAACTGGACGGGTTTGAAAACTCGGAATAACGCAAACTCTTCCAATATTTCTTTGAGGATTTCAGACCTTACATCCGCGCTGTCAGAAAAAGTTCCCTCTGTGTTAGAATATGGGACCATGATATCGATTGACAAGTCTCTGACTTCGATTTTGTACAAATCCCAATCAATATTGATGTGCAATCTCGACTCAGAGTTACGCAGCACATCTACAACCACCTTTCTGATATGTGTTCTAGAAAGCATATCGTCAGTATCCTGGTGGTATAATTTGTACATAACAGGGTATGCTAAGAATAGTGAAATCACAGAAAGTGAAAGCGAAACGAAAGCCATCCACCAAGCAGGAATTCCAGCAGCTCCTCCAGTCAGCATAGCAGTCTCACGACCACCACCCAACTCAGCCCCCATCAACACGAATCCCCAATTTCCTAAATCGGTTACAGACCAGCACGAACGTGGGCCATCTTCTAAGATTGTAGCCTCACGCTTAACCTCTGAATCTACAAACGGAAGGAAGGATAACGCATTCTCTGATGTGCTAATTTCAAATTCCAGAGTTTTATCGATTCTTTCAGTACCATTTACTCTATCTTCTTCTGTTGGTGAAGACATGTTGGTATTTTCATTGTAAATATCGATTGTAATGTACAATTCATAGGTGCCTGTTTTCCATTCTGAATATTTTATACGAACAGATTTTTTGTTGATTTCACCTTGAGAAGGTTCGGGGGTTTCTCCGCCATCAGTAGCACTAACGGTCCAATTCAACACTGGGATTCCTTCAGCCAAATTTCTTCCAGAAATCTTGACTGCTTCCACGTCATTGTCAGGGTATGCGTGGATCCAAGGAGTATCCAATACTTCTTCACATTGTTCGCCACTATCAAGTGCAGTGTCGCTTGCCCAGTGGTCTAATGCAGTCGACTCACCAAATACTCCACTCGACATTCCAAACAATAGCATCGCATACAGTGCACCGTATCCTAGACCTGCCAATAGTGTCCAATCTTCGATAGCGGAAGGGAACCGATTTCTAGAGTCGTTATTCCTTCTTTTTCTGATTGCAGCCAACTCTTTGGAAACTTTGTCTATTGGCTTTGAATCGGTAATTTCTTCTGAGGCTGACTCAATCTCACCAACGACATCGTCGGACCCCATGAATGCCCCTACGGGGCATAGGCACATGAATACTGTGCCGGCGCATAATGGAAATCGTCTTGATTTTTCACTACCCAAGCCGAAGCAGAATTGGAGGCTAGGTCTGAGTTAAATTACTATAAAAAGGAAGTACTGAGACTTACTACAACGAGTAAAATTAGTTGTGTTGAAGGTGGGTTAGGCCGGACTTGAACCAGCGACCTCGGCATCTTCAGTGCCGCGCTCTCCCAACTAAGCTACTAACCCGGG
>WTIA01000126.1 GCA_011522915.1 Methanobacteriota archaeon | reverse complement strand
CTGATTTTGAATTCTTATGAGGAAATTGGCAAGTTGCCCGATCATTATTTCCAGGCTGTTGGAGGAGGCCCCGGCCCGATTGGAGTATACGAGATGATGGAGAGGTTAATCGATTCTGGACACTATGAAGGAGATGTTGCTAAGCTTCACCTATCTCAGAATCCCGAACACTGTCCGATTCACAACGCTTGGCAAAGAGGGTCTAGAAAACTAACGCCCGAGGATTTTCCTGAAGAAGATGTAGAGGTTTATTCTGATTATTTGTTGAGTGAAACACCGGCTTATTCCGTTGTTGGAGGAGTCTATGATGTTCTTGAAGCGACCGATGGCGAAACGTATGCGGTTGAGGAAGATGATGCAATTAAGGCTGGTGAAATCCTAGAGGAAATTGAGGAAATAGATGTATTATCGCCGGCAAAAGTTGCGCTTGCATCATTGATTCAGGCAAAAGAAGAAGGGAAGGTCGACGAAGATGACTGCATACTACTCAACGTTAGCGGAGGCGGAGTAGAGCGCTTGAAGAGTGAAAAGGAAACTAAAATCGTTACTCCATGGATGATTGATACCAAGGAAAACCTAGTTGATAAAATCCTTGACTCACTAAATTGAGTGCAATTTATGGGTCTCTCTTAGAACCTGATTCGTTTTGCGCAAGTACATGCGGAGGCCAAAATTAGCACGTGATACCGTGTGGCTGGCCTCGTCTGATGGCCTAGCAATTATCTTTGGTTTGATTGGCCAAGTCATTCTAGCAAAAGCGCTGCTGCAATCCGATTATGGTCTACTCGTAGTCATATTGGATGCATTTGCAACTATGTACATTCTAATCGATGCTGGGCTTCCTACACTCATTGCTAGAGACGTGCCCAGATCTCCCCAAGCAAGCAAGCGTGCCGTTCATCGAGTTTTAAAATTGCAGGCCTTGATTGCGATTCCTTTCTTATTTGGAAGTGCCTTCATATCTACTGCAATTTGGGATGATGCGCCTTTGGAATTATTGTTTGCTTGTGCATTGGTTGCATTTGGCCATATCATGTCCTACCCGCACAAGGCGATGTTGAGAGCTTTGGGAGAGGCTAGAATTGAGTCGATTCTCAAACTAATCGAGCGTATAATTACTACAGGATTTTACTACATTTTCTTGGTAAATGACTACGATTCTCCAACGATTTATGCGTGGGGATTTTCAATTGGTGTTTTTATTTCTCTAATTGGAACTTTATGGATAGGTGAGAGGCTTGCTCGTGATGGTGAGGGAGATTTGCCCAAGGAGTGGGATTCGGGCAAAACCTTGCTGATATCTGCCCTTCCATTTGCAGTAACTCTAGGCATCTTACCATACGTTACAAAACTGGAAAAATTTCTACTAGCAGGATTAGCATCCTACGATGATGTTAGTTTGTATCACGTTGCTCAACTTGCATGGATTGCAGGACTAATGTTGCCCCAAGCAATGCGGGCGGCTTTGCTTCCATACCTCGGAGAATATCGCGATGATGAACAAGAATTTAGCAAACGGATGTTAATAGCCCATCACTGGACCGTCGCGATTCTTCCAGTGGGATTGTTATGCGGTCACTTCATTGTGTCATTTTCAATACCACAATTTTTCGATTCGAACTATTCAGATGCTGTTCAAGTGTTTGACATACTTCTTGCTGGTTGGGCTATGACCTTACTTGCAATACCCTGGTATGTCGCCCTACAGGCAGGACATAACCCTTGGAGATTTACGTCCTTGATCGGCTTAATTGTATTATCAGCAGGAATTTCAGGCTGGATACTGATACCTGAATATGGGGTAATGGGTGCCGCTTGGGCCAGTGTAATCGGCTGCAGCATAATGCTTTCTTTCGCAAAATTGCTATGTGGAGATGAAGATCGCCTAAGCGACGGTCTAGCGCTATTTTCTGTTGCTGTATGCTACCTTCTATCGATAGGAAACATGCTTGCACTAATCGGATTGCTTACATTGATTCCAGCAAAGAACTCCATTGATTTCTTACGTTCTCAAACTGGCTATTTGCAGGAAGAGTGACCTCTTGCCCATTTGATAACACATTTTCTACAGCATCTGCCAATGCGTTTACTTCGGGGGAACACACCTCCATCCATTCACTCATGTCGCCTACATCAACTGCAACAACTGGACAGCCGCAGACAATGGATTCCTTCGCAACCAGCGGTCCAGATTCTCTAGTGGAAGTAATCAAGCAAACATCAGCTGCTAGCATTCTATCCCAAACCATGGACCGTGGTTGCTTTTTTAGAGTGGTAATTCCTACTTTCCACCCTCTTGTTTCTAATTCCTCACCTACTCGCAAGGTGAGCAGGTGATTTTTTTCTGGTCGCCGTGGGTCTGCTGGGAACAAAATATCAATCTTTGATTTTCTAAACAAACCATTGAATTTCTTCATTGGTTTATGCCATTCATCATCCACGTTTACATGACAAGGTATTGTAATCGAATCGAATCTTTTCAAAGAATTAGAAACTACAACCAAGCGATTTGCTGATCGGGCTAGCGATTCGACTCTTTTTCTCCTGTGGTCATTTAATGCAACGTCAAAATCGTGACCATGCACCACGGCAATCCAAGGAATTGAGTGCTTTTTTGCTATCGATTTCGCAGTGTATCCTGCTGGCCATAATGTGTGACAGATAATTAGTTCTGGCACCCATTTTTCGGTTATTCTTGAAGCACTAAATGCCGTAAATCCTGGAAAGTCTGGAATCTCCCAGTGTTTCTTTACACTAACCTCAAACTCGCCATGGTTGTATGATTTTGGTGCTTTTGCAACTCCTTCCATTGTTGACCTTCTAGCTTCATTCATTCTCAACATACGCGGAAGTACGTTTAGAATTCTAACCTCATGGCCTAGAGATTTTAGTAACTCTGCATGGTCGCTGACAAAGGTGCCTCTAGCCACGTTTTCTGGAAGAGGGAACAGCCGGGTTACCAGCAAAATGCGCATCAAAATCACTCTAGAGCCTGATGAATTATTGAAAGGTTGTCTGAGACGCTGGCCTTGTCATTAAACAGCCCAGAGCCAACGACGCAATTTGAAACTCCCCAATCTCGCAGCATTGCTATATTGTGAGATTTCACGCCTCCATCCACTTGAATTTGAACCGGCCTGCCACCTGCTGCAACTTGAGCGTCTATCGCTTCTTTCAGCCTGCGGATTTTTGATTCAACTGTCGGAATAAATGACTGGCCTCCAAAACCAGGGTTAACACTCATGACTAGTACGAGGTCTATCTCAGATAAGACCTCTAAAGCGGCTTCTACAGGTGTGCCGGGATTCAATGTGACTCCCGCAGTTGCCCCAGCATCCCTTATTGCATTCAGACATCTGTGGAGATGCTTAACTGCCTCGACATGAACAGATATGTGGTTGCATCCTGCATCGATATACTGCTGAAATGACTCCTCTGCATTCTCAACCATAAGATGCGCATCAAATGTTGGTCCATCTCCGAGTGCCTTGCGAAGTTTAGCGATTACCGGTGGTCCAAAAGTCAAATTTGGAACAAAATTACCATCCATGACATCTAGGTGAAGCCAATCTAATCCGGCTTCAACCGCCTCGCTGCAAGCGTTTCCTAAGTCTGCGAGATCTGCGGTCAGAACAGATGGTGCGATAATCATGTGCTACCCTCTTGTTTTAGGCGAGTGGGGCGCATCTGAAGAGTATTGGGGTTAAATTTCAATCACAGGTATGTACAAAGCCTCTTAGGAGTGACCACGCTCGCTGAGTCAGGTGAGGTAATGGGTGAAGTCAAGGCCGTCACGGATTCAGATTTTGATAATGCAGTAAACGGAGACGAGTGGGTTCTGGTCGATTTCTGGGCCCCATGGTGTGGCCCATGTAAGGCACTGGGTCCTGTTTTAGAGCAGGTAGCTGCAGAAATGCCAGTAACGATTGCGAAGGTAAACACCGACACTGATTCAATGAACGCAGCCAGACTAGGAGTTCGTGGAATTCCTGCGCTTTTCCTCTTCCACAACGGAAAAATGGTTGCAAACCAAACTGGAATGGTTCCAAAACCTGCCCTAACAAACTGGTTAAATCAACAGATGTCTGCTGCTGATTTTTGATTATTTCAGGCTGTCTTTTCGCTTCTTTGAAGCGCTGCCTACCTCTCTGAGAAATCTCTCTCTTAGCGCTTCATGAAGCCACATTCCGTCTTCTAATTCCAATAATAATCCGTATGTGAGAAGTCTTTCGGGAGGATTGCCTTCCCAGTTCAGCGCTGAGGAAAGTTTGACCCAGGGAACTGGAGATTTTGCCACCGCAAGAGTTGCCAATAATTCGTGTTCATCTTCTGGCATGTGATTGATAATCTCTTCATCCAAAAATTTCAACCAATCTCCGTGTGTTGCTTGCCCGTATATCTCCAGCAATTCAAGGGCCAATGGATGGCCCCCTGTAACGCGGTGTACTTCTTCTGCAGCTGGAGTCTCGCCATCCAAATTTTCCACCCAATCTGTAATCTCATCTACCGATAGACCTTGCAGAGGTAATTCTTGAACTAGATCTCTTGTATGCACGTCTCTTCTGTCATATACGTTCAATGTTGTTCGAGAAATAAACATCAAACGTAGTGGTGCTTTTTTTGAGATGTCTAGTAAAGCGCCTAGCAGATCTTTTGCTTCCTTAGCAACATGATGAACGTCATCGAGAACTATCAACCAGTATGGCGGAGGGCCCCCTGATTCGCCAACGAACCTCTCCCGTATTGCTCTTGCATCTGTAAGATAAGCAAGCAATCTTCGCCTCCATGAGTCCACGTCAAACTCTGCTCCAGGAGTAAGAGGTAGCGTTTCCATCAATTGGTAAGGATCATGTTTGTCATCAACTCCGAATCTATGAAGCAATGAAACCGCCAAACCAACCGCCTTATCCCAAGGCTGACAAGGATACCAGCAAACCGAGAGGTCTGGAATCTCATTCGTGTGGTTTGACAACCAATTTGCCACCAATGTCGATTTACCGATACCCGCTATGCCGTGTATGACCATGCATGGAGACCCTTTCTCGAACCAGTTGTTCAAATCGGCGATAGAATCCAATCTGCCATGAACCGTTCTGGTTTTTGGAGGAGAGGTATGATATGTTGCGTGGGCTCCTGCTAGAAGTTTCAATCTGCCAGGAGGCGGTAAATCGTCATCATCTGACTTTTTCTTTACCAGTCCAAATCGAATATCGCCGAATGTCAAAACTCCTTCATGCTGGGCGTGTAACAAAATCTGCAAAACCGATAAGTCCGCTTGAAGTCTTCCGGCTGCTTCCCTTGCTTCGACTTCCAGAAGAGTATTCGATTCATCACGGATTAGAATTTTTAGTTTTGACAAATCAGAAAGACGTTTTTTCGCCTCGCTGCGACCATCATCTGTTAATTGCCATGTCTTTTGCCTTCTATCATCGCCGCGTACAGACCGGGAATGTTCACTAACTAATCTCTGCCTCAAAAGAGTCCTCATTGCCCGACTGACATTTGGAGGATGTTGTGCACAAGCCTCTGCTATACCCGGCCTAGTTAATGCCGCCGAAACAACATATCTGTCGGCTTGTTCGTCCTCTTGTAAAAGATGGAGCAAAATACGATCTTTGACCGCCACATTCACTTTAGGAATGTCTCCGGTCATAGCACTCGTAAGGTGGATTTACATTCAATCATTACTCAATAACGCTGACTACTGTTTTGAACAAACACACCGTAACTCCTTTATTAGTAAAAGGTCCGAGGGGGCATGGCATTCAGGAACTGGCCGTGCTTACTGCTGGTGGTTTTGATGCTTGGGATGCTAGCATTACCAATGGCCTCAGCCGCAGATAATGATGGCGACGGTGTGGAAAACTCGGTTGATGATTGCCCGTACGCAGCAGGTAATTCTAACATCGACAGAGATGGCTGTCCAGATAGGGACGGTGATGGAACTTCAGATGTTAATGATGCATGGACTTCAATAAACCCAAATTTCGCTAAAGATGTTGCATTAACTTCCAATTTCGACTATTGGGATGTAGACCACTCGCCGGGCGGTGAATTCATTGTATCATCTGATGAAAACGGATATGTTAGAATTCGCAACGCAACGACTGGCGTTGTAATTCGCTCAGTTCAAGCGTTTACCGATGATGCAACCCAAGTAGCTTGGTCTGGTGATGGAACCTACATCGCTGTTTCAACCGATGCCCAAGACACCGTCAAAATGTATTGGGCTAGCAATCTCAGCAATGTCCATGGAGATATTTCCGCTGATGTTGGCAGTGGAGATGAGGTCAAAGATTTGGCTTTCTCAAACGATGGCAGCATGCTTGCCATCGCAATCGGCCGTTCCGGTAATGGCGGAACAAATGGAGTTGTCAGAGTAATCAATACTACAGACGCTAGTGTGATCAACAATGCTAATCCCGCTGGGGAAGACCGATTTTACAGTGTGGCGTTCGCACCAAGCGACACTCATCTAGTGACTGGAGGCAACGGCGAGGCATACATTGTAGAAACTAGTACATGGTCAACGACTTACACAATTGGGACACCCGCTGGTTCGGTAAACGACGTTGCATGGTCACCAGACGGTCAAAGAATTGCAGTGTGCGAAGGTTACACTCAAGGACAAGGCGGTTCTAGGCTAAGGATTTTCAATACCAATAACTGGGCAAATCACAAAACCTGGTCTCACAGTACATCATGTCTCGCTACTGATTTCTCACCTGACGGAAAACAAGTCGTTTACGGAGGTAGTTATTACCAAACCCACGGTTCACAAATGAGAGTTTTCGAAGTTAGTTCTGGAAATGCAATCGATACATTATCACAACCTAGGCCAAATAACTGTCAAGGAACTCAAAATAACAACTGTGGACGCACTTACGGTGTCTCTTGGGCACCAGATGGTTCTAGAATTGTGCAGGCCTATGGAACAAATGACGAAGGCTTGTACATTTGGTTCGCAGATTTAGACCCTGACAATGATGGATGGAACACTTCTGACCAAGGAGACGGAAAGACCGATGCTTTCCCAGATCAGGGAACACAATGGAATGATACCGATAGCGATGGCTATGGTGATAATCCATTACCTGCATTCCAAGGTGACGCTTGTCCAACAACTTACGGAACTAGTTACCAAGACAGATTTGGTTGCCCAGATGGAGATTCTGACGGATATTCAAACGAAGGTGATGCTTTCCCTAATGATAGAGACCAATGGGCTGATTCTGATTCTGACGGTCATGGAGATAACTACTACTATGACGTCCAGCAATTCACAGAGTTGCACATCAATCAGAGAGGTGATGCATTCCCAATGAATCCATCCCAATGGAATGACACTGATGGAGATGGTTGGGGTGACAATTATGACAATTCATCATGGACTGCAATCAGACCGGTAGATGACCCTGCAACCCCGGATGTTGACGAAAGTTGGCCAGGAATTTATGATTCTGCAGCCACACAAGTGGATAAATTCCCGTTATTTAGATACCAATGGGCTGATTCAGACGGCGATTGGATTGGAGATGAGCCAAACACTCCACTCTCCGACGGTTGTCCAAATACATGGGGCAATTCAACCGAAGACAGAATTGGATGCATAGATAGTGATGGCGATGGATACTCCGACCCTACTCCTGATTGGCCTGCAGACCCTAATGGTGATGCTGACGCATTCCCTGACGACCCGACTCAATGGAAGGACAGTGATGGAGACGGCTTCGGTGACAATACCACTGGAAATAATCCTGATCAATGTCCTGGCGAATACGGAACTTCAACTGTCGACAGAGTAGGATGCCCTGACGCTGATGGTGATGGATGGTCTAATGCCGGAGACCCTTTCCCTATCGATGGAACGCAGTGGGAAGATAGGGATGGGGATAACTATGGAGATAATCCAAACGGAAACAATCCTGATGCATTCCCCGATGATTCAAATCAATGGGCAGACTCTGATGGTGACGGATATGGCGACCGTCCAGTTCCTGGCAGCGGAGATTTCTTCCCTAGTGATCCAACGCAATGGAGCGATTTTGATGGAGATGGTTTCGGAGACAATCCCGATGGTAACAATGGTGACCAGTGCCCGGAATTGTATGGAGAATCAACAATACCCGCAGCAAGAGGATGTCCTGACTCGGACAATGATGGCGTAGTAGACCCATTCGATGCCTTCCCTGATGATTTCTATCAACAGACCGACAATGACGGGGATGGTTGGGGAGACAACCAAGCAGTTCCAAACGGGGATGAGTGTCCGGAAGTCTATGGAACAAGTACCAACAATTCACGACAGGGATGTCCTGATGCGGACAATGACTCTTGGGCAGACGTAGACGATATGTTCCCTAATGACCCACTACAATGGGTTGATACTGACCTCGATGGCTGGGGCGATAACTATGGTTGGGTAAATACAACTATTGCTGATGAAACCGATGTTGGAAATCTAATCGAGATTCGAGACCAGTGGGGAGATGCATTCCCACTAGACCCAAGCCAGTGGTCTGACACTGATGGTGACGGATTTGGAGACAATAACACGGGAAGACTTCCCGACGCATTCCCGCTTCGCTCATCTCAATGGGCTGATACAGATGGCGATGGATATGGTGATAACCAGAAAATAGGGTCTTGGCAACCCGATGAATGTAATGTCAAGTATGGAGAATCATACATCGATTACTTTGGATGTCCAGACAGTGACAAAGATGGTGTGTCCGACCAGACCGACCCTTGTCCTTACGATGCAAGCATTAGCGCAGGAATAAGAGGTCAAGAGCAGTGTGCATCATTTGACGACCACGATGATGATGGAATTCCAAACGAATTTGATTCTGACTTTGTAGCCGGCGCTGATGGTGATTCAGAAGGCGGCCTAGATAGCGAAGTACTGGTACTAATCGGATTGTTGGTATTCTTACTAGCTGTGATTTCAGTTGCAATGATCGCTAAGCAAGCAGGTCGCAGAAAGGCTGCATACAGCCGTGCAGAAGAAATGAAAGTTGCTGCTATGTTCCAAGAAGAAGAGGCCAGAAGACTAGAATGGATTGATTATTACGTAGCACAGGGAGATATCGCTAAAGCGATGGAATTGGGATACCAACCTCCTGCTCAAGTACCACAGTGGCAGCAACATCAAATGCAGCAGCAACAAATTGAGCAAGCCTCTGTTCCAACAATGATGAGTTTGGATGATTTGTGATCAGCCTTGCTGGGCTCTAGCGCGCTCTCTGCGCGCTTTTTCCGCCATACTATCATCGAATGCAAGAAATTCTAGGCTAGCCCACGCTTCATCATCGTCCAAAGCGTTCAGGGCTTCATTATCTGAAAGCAGTTGACCCACTGTGATGAAAGTTGGATTTGAACCATCGGATAATTGGTATTGATGTCCAGGGAGTACAATCCAATCGCTAGGCAAATTCAGCAGGCGTTCCCTGAGATGGACCAAAGATTTGCGTTGAGCAAATACGTCGCCACCAAATAAATCGGTTCGTCCACACCTTCCAAGGAACATACAATCTCCACTCACAACCACTCCTTCCCCGATGAAAGTCATGTGGCCAGGAGTGTGTCCAGGAGTACAGTGTGCCTCGAATTCTAATTCACCAATCGACTGGATAATCGATGTAAAGGGGCTATTTGACCAGATTCGATTTGAAGGTCCGTTCCAGCCTCTTTTTGATTCATCTTGATGTACCCAAACCTGCCTGTCTTGAAGACCATCTACTCCTTTTGAATGGTCCCAATGTGAGTGCGTTAACCAAACTTGTTCTAGACTCCAACCGTTGCTAATGCAGATTTTTTTCCAGTATTCAGCAAAGAATGGATCGATAATCACGGCTTTCTTGCTTTTTTTGCAAACCAAAAGATGGTTCAGATTATCCCAATCGCCCAACTGCGCCTGATATACAAGCATTTTTTCTGTCTCGAGAATGCACTCAGCCATCTTCGCTCACCAATATCATGAACCGCATCCCTTCTAAGGGATGACGCCCATCGATTACCATGGGCAGAGAGCGCATGCTGGCTTTATTCTTGGCTGGCCTGTTGGCAATTATGGCACCCAGTGCCTTTGCTAACAACCCAAATATCTCTCTAAACGCAAGTTTGGTAGATGCCCCAGAAAAAGGATGGTACGGTTCGGGAGAGGTTGTTACCGTTCAAGCAGATATTGTCAATGATGGTGATGCTACAAGTATAACTGTCGACCCTTCTTGTAACGAGGTTCTTAGAATTTGGAATGATAACAATCTGGTTATCGATGGGACTGAAACCTGCCTAGGGCAGAGTCGTGGGTTAGACATTGATTCTAATTCTGTCACCCAACTTAATTCTCTCACCTGGGATTTAAGAGATGCAAATGGAGAATTTGTTCCTTCTGGCGATTACGCAATCGAATATTTCGTTGCCGGAGAGGAGCTATCTGCCATGGTCAACGTACACGTACAAACCCCAGTATTCGTACCTGAAGAGGTAGAGATGATAGTCGTCGCAAGTGCAAGAGACGGGGTTCACGCAGAATCCTCACCTAGTCTGATTACCGTACGACTAAAGAATACTGCACCGGAAGAAATCTCATTGGATTTCCACGACTGTGCTGTGATAATTAATCTCGAACTATATGGCCAATGTGGTCCTGAGAAATTGAGAGCCAACGAAATAGTAACAATTTCTCAAATTCCATTCATGCCCGATGAGGGGCAAAATGAATTCACGATTTCCTTAGGAGATAGCGAGGCGTCCCAAGAGATTACTATCGACGCCGTTACAGATGAAGATTCGGGAATCAACAATGGGGATTTAACAAAATTAGAACTCGAATTACTACTGCAAGGAGATTCACAATTTGATGAATTGGAGATATTCGACCCCGATATCTTGTTGGTAAACAATGGATTAGATGAGGTATCACTTGACTTCAATACTTCATGTTTAGGCGAGATTTGGGTTGTTGATTCAAGTGGCAATGTCGTAATGGATTCCCGTCTGTTCAAAGAATGCTCTTCCCTAGATGTAGAATACAGAATTGATTCTGGAACCGATCGTATCTTCTCTCAATCGGATTGGGATTTCATCGGTATTGATGGATGCCACATACCTCCTGGTGACTTGACAGTTGTAATGGAAATCCCAGAACACGATTTGTACGCAACCGATGTAATTACACTAACAAGAGAACGTGACGATTACTGTATTGATTCGAGCATGAGTTTCGATGCCTCCCTTAGTGGAGAAGATACTCTCAATGTTTTGCCGCAAATAATCAGCGAAGGAACTAGCGATTTGACTTGGTTTGATTCTTGTGGAATTGCAACATCCCTTTACACAAACGGACAGGAGATAGATACCTGGCTCTCACAGTGTGATAACAATCAAACGATAACCGTACAGTTCGTGCAAATGCAATTAGAAGAAATCGAATTTGACATGACGAACATGGCCGATGGAGAATATACACTTCTATTCGAAACGATGACTGCCCCGATAGTCAGATCATCTATTCTATTCGACTGGCCAATAGCAACGGAAGAGATTGTCGAGGAAATTGAAGATGAAGAATCTGTAGAAATTGAGTCAAGAATTATTTCTGGAACTTGGAGTTCCACAACCAATGAAATCGGTACTTGCTGGCTCCTCAACTCTCCCGAAGAAGGAATAATGACACTATCAGGTGCACCGGGATTGATTTCATGGTCGCCGCAGTTAGGGGCAACTGGTCAGTATCTTGTACACGATTCCAGCCCAGCACCAGAGTGTGAAGATTTTGTCGCAACATCATTCACAATAGACGAAGTATACAGCCAATCTATGCCTTTGGAAGTTGAAGAGGAAGAAACTGAAGTCGTTGCTTCTATTCCTGTTGAAAACGAAGAGGATGACATTAGCCCTGTCGTTATTACGGTAGGAGTGGTCGCCAGTACAGGTATTCTATCACTGCTTGTTGCAGGAATCGCTACAAATGAGTCTTGGAGAATCCCAGCTACCAGCGCTGGGTTGTGGTTACTCGGATTGGTCGGTCGCACTAGTGAGACCAGCGATGGAAGATACCAAAGAGGACGTTTGATGGGTTACCTTACAGCAAACCCCGGTTGCCATTTCAGAGCATTGATGGCAGCGCTTGAAATGTCAAACGGTCAAATTACTCATCACCTGAAGATTCTGGAGGATGAGGGAAGAATTTGGAGAAGGCCCGATGGTAGATTGGTAAGATTCTATCCTTACACGTCTAACCTTCACCCCGGTGTTCTAAATGATGACCTGCCAATGCCTCCTCTATCTCCAGACCCTAATAGTTTGCAAGGCAAAATTTTGCGACTTCTTGATGATGACGGACAAATGAATACCTTCCCAACTCAAGCAGAGTTAGCACACAGGCTTGACAGATCTCAACAATTAGTTAGCCACCACTTGAGAACACTACAGAAGTACGGTTTGGTCCAGAAGAGAAAGAGTGGTCTGAAAAATCGCTACTGTCTGACTAAGGAAGCATTGTTCTTACTAGAGACTACTGAACTGTGATTACGCAGATGGTTTCAAGGGGATTACCTGTGTCGAAGGTCCGTCCCGTAGGGCTCAGAGGTGTTTTCATGTCGGAATATATTCCACAAAATACTGAATTGTCTTGGCAAAAGGCCTGGGAAGATGCAGAAATTTTCAATGTTGAATTCAAGCAAGGAAATCCCAAATTCTACTGCCTTGAGATGTACCCTTATCCGTCCGGTAAAATGCACATGGGTCACGTAAGAAATTACTCGATTGGTGACGCTGTAGCGAGATACAAGCGACTTATGGGATTTGATGTTCTTTACCCGATGGGGTTCGATTCCTTTGGAATGCCGGCGGAAAATGCAGCTATTGCGGAAGGTGGGCATCCTCACGACATTACTGAAAGGAACATGGCTTCGATTACAGAACAAATCAAGCGAATGGGATTTTCATACGATTGGCGAAGATTGGTAAAAAGTCACGACCCTCAATATTATCGATGGAATCAATGGTTCTTCCTAAAATTCCTTGAAAGAGGGCTTGCGTATCAGGAATTTGCTCCAGTTAATTGGTGTGACTCCTGCAGTACAGTTCTTGCTAATGAGCAGGTTAAGGCAGGACGCTGTTGGAGATGCAACGGCCCTGTGATTCAAAAAGAAATGAGTCAATGGTTCCTCAATATTACAGAGTATGCTCAGGAGTTGCTTGACGGTTTGGAAACCATAAGTTTCCCAGAGAATGTCAAGGCGCTTCAACAAGATTGGATCGGGAGGTCAGAAGGTGCTGAGATAGAATTTGGAATTGAGGGAATGGATGAAACCATCCGTGTCTTTACTACGAGACCTGATACCTTATTCGGAGCTACTTTCGTGACCTTGGCACCTGAACATGATTTGGCTGAGAAGTTAGTTAGTGGAACCCAATACGAAGAGGAATGGAAAAACCTTCATGATGAAATCATCGCAATGAGTGAGTTTGACCGAATCAAAAACATGGGTAAGAAGAAAGGAGTTCCAACCGGTTCATTCGCAGTTCATCCTTTAACAGGAGAAAGAATACCAATATGGGTTGGAAATTTCGTTATCGCATCATACGGGACCGGGGCCGTTATGGCAGTTCCTGGACACGATGAGAGAGATTTTGACTTCGCAAAAAAATACGGTATTCCAATCAAGAGAGTATTGATTATGTCTGAGGATGCTAATGCTGCCGATGAATTAGAGGCTGCAGAATGCGATCTTGGTTGGATGGTCAATTCTGGAGTTGAAGGATTTGATGGACTGTATGGTGCAGAGGCTAAATCGGCAGTCTGCGAAGCTCTGGAAAAGAAAGGCGTGGGTGTTGGAACTGTAAATTGGAAAATCCGCCCTTGGTTAATCAGTCGACAAAGATATTGGGGGACTCCGATACCGATTATTCACTGTGATTCATGTGGCGCAGTACCAGTTCCTGAACAACAATTGCCAGTCGAATTACCAAGAGATGTGATTTTCGATGGGAAAGGAAATCCACTAGAAACCAGCGAAACATTCTGCAATGTGGACTGCCCGAAATGTGGAACTCCGGCCAAGCGTGAAACCGACACAATGGATACGTTTGTCGATTCTTCGTGGTATTTCTTGAGATACACTGATTCGATACAAAATGAAAGTTGCTTCAGTACTGATGTTGCAAATCACTGGATGAATGTTGATTTCTACTGCGGAGGAATTGAGCACGCCCAAATGCACCTTATTTACGCTAGATTTTGGACTAAAGCCCTACGGGATATTGGATTGCACGATATCGACGAGCCGTTCAATGAATTACTCTGTCAAGGTATGGTAAACAAATCAGCGCCTTGGTGTAATAATTGTGCTATTACTTTGCACGTTGATTATTCCAATCAAGGATGCCCTCATTGTGAGGAGCCGTTATCGATTAGAAGTGCAAAGATGAGTAAGAGTCTGGGTAACACTGTATCTCCAGAGGAGATGATTGAGAAATATGGTGCCGATACCGTGAGACTGTTCATCTTATTCGCTGCAAATCCAACCGCAGGAATGGACTGGTCAGATGCTGCACTTGAGGCTAATTATCGTCAAATGGTTCAGCTACATGGCATGCCAGCCAGTATACTTGCATGGAAAGGAAGCGCTAGTGATATCGACATTTGGATGCAAGCCAGATTGAAACAAAGATGCATCCAATGGCAGGAAGCCATGGACAATTATGATTTGAGAGGCGCTGTCGATGCTAGTCATTTTGATTTGGTTAAGGATTTGAATTGGTATAGACGTAGAGGCGGAGAGAATCCCGAAATCGGAAAAGAAATTCTTGAGGTTTGGTGCCACATGATTTCTGTTGCAACTCCTCACTTGGCAGAAGATTGGTGGAAAATGATGGGCAATGGCGATCTCATCGCTGGAAGAACATTTGGTCTTCCAAAAGAAATCACCAGTGAAGAAAGATCTGCTCTAGAGGCTGAGGCATATCTTCGCTCATTCTTGGAACAAGCCAGAAAGGTTGCAAAAGTCGCATCCAAGCATATTGGAGGGCAGCCTGAACATGCAACCATTCACATCTCCAGACCTTGGAAAAGAGATTTAGCAAAAGCCGCAATTTCACATGTTGAATCTGGTGAAAACTTCAAGAC
>WTIA01000042.1 GCA_011522915.1 Methanobacteriota archaeon | reverse complement strand
CAATCATCAGCAGGGAAAACAGCACTGCATTGGCTCTCTTCATGTTGTGACAAAATCAGATTCAGTTATTCAAATAACCGCATCTCTCAAGATTGTGAGCCAAGTCTGGGATTTAATCGATTTTGATTTCGATGTTGCCGTCTTTGACACGAGTTTCGTAGATTTTGAGATCCTTCTGTTTGCTCATTTTACCCACGAGTTTTCCATACGGAGGGAATAGAGGGAATGGAGACCATTCGACCATTTCTCCTGTGTCGATTTTATGTGTGGTTTGATGCAAGGGGCATCGAATACAACCATCCTTGACTTTAGCACCATAGGCTAGGGGCCAGCGCATGTGTCTGCATAGTGCTTCAGTAGCAAAATAAGAGTCATCAGTTTGCCCAATTAGAACCATCTTCTTGGCTACTGTACGCATTTTTTTCTTACCTGGCTTGAGTTTAGATTGTTTGATTGCTATATGCCAGGTCATGCTATCACTCACGCTAAAATTTGAGACATTCCACCATCGAGGTGCATTATCTGTCCCGTGAAGTTGTCCGGAGCACCGGTTAGAAGCCAATGAATGCTAGTAGAAATCTCTTCAGCTTCGTTTATTCTTTTGAGAGGAATCATATTTGCAGATGCCTCTCTTGCAGCATCGGAGCGAAGAATGTTTGCTGCAAGTCTAGTATCGGTTAGTCCGGGTGCAACGGCGTTAACCCTGATTCCCCTCTTTGCATAAGTTGCTGCAGCGGAGCGAACCATTGACTCGACTCCACCTTTTGCTGCTGCAATCGCTTCATGATTTACCAAACCAAGGCTACCTGCAACGCTTGAGGTGAAGACCATCCTGCCTCCTCCCATTTTCAGCATGGCTTTTCCGCACATAGAAAGAGTAAGGAAAGCACTGGATAGGTTGGTTGTAATCACTTCGTTGAATGCATCTAGAGCGAGTGCATGTGGAGGTCTAATCGTGATAGAGCCGACCAAATGGGCAACTCCTGTAATTTTCCCACCACCTTGTTGTGATGCGATTTCGATGGATGCAGAAATCGATTCTTGGTCTAGTGCATCTCCTATTACTACCGATGCACCTAATGATTTGAGTTCTTCAACTCTAGATTCATCGCGTGCTAGGCATGTTACCGCAGAGCCTTCTGCAAGCAACTTCTTTGCTAGTACTATAGCGATATCACTACTTCCACCAACAATTAGGTACGAGGTCATAATGTTACGTTTCATGATTGATATTTATACTAATGTTCGGATGCAAATTTGCTTGTAACTGCTCAAACAGTAATTGATAAGTGATGAAATTTCATCATCTGATTACAAAAGAGGTGAGTTCACGATGAATATCGGTATCTTCGACAGGGTAATTCGCTTGTCAGCGGGCCTTGGAGTTGTGCTATTCGACTACATAGCAAACTCAACATGGGAATTTGTATTCCTTATCTTTGGAGTATGGAGCGTAACCACGTCTGTGTTTGGCTGGTGCCCGTTTTACAGGGTGTTTGGAGTCAACACTTGCCCCGCTTCTTTCAAACTAAACCAAGAAGACGGTGTCGACTCCTGAAACCTAAACCTCTTCATCAACGATTTCTTCGGTTTTTGCGATGAATGAAATTGCCTCTGGGTTTTCGACTGCTATAATTCCGCGTATGTTGTGAATATCTCGCAATTCATTTGTTGGAGGAGCCACTTTGATCCTCGATTCATGAATCTCAATTAGGCTTCCAGGCGAGGCTTCTACTCCACCCTCTGGCAACCATAGACCAATCGCTCCTATCTCTGTATGATGCGATACTAGCAGCACTCTTCCATCGTCGTCCTCATCAATCCTCACAATGGTAAGTGGAGAGCCTTTAGGGACCAATTTTGATGCTGGTTGCCACTCTTTCCAAGTTTCATCCAATGGCTTGGACAACTCTTCCGTTTTTTCATCAATTTCTGATATTTGAGTCTCGAATTGCTTTGATGCATCGCCTGAAATAGTGTTTAGCCCGTCGAGTAATTGCCTCAAACCTTCATATTGCATCTGTTCTTTTTCTGTCATTGCAGTATTTGCTAGAAGAAGCATTTCTGCCAGCATTTCCATCCTATCGCTTTGCTTCGATTCGGTGGCGCACTCCATAGCCTCATCAAGAATCTCTATTGCAAGACCTGGACAATCTATTGCAAGAAGTGAGTTACCGACATTTGTCAGGACGTGGGTTGCCTCTGATTTATCTTCAGAAACTATTGAACTTGCAGATTTTGTGTGTGCCTTTGCTAAGTCTTCATCTCCATCGATATGGCGAGCTGCTGCGGCCAATATTAGATGGCCTAGTCTGTTAGCACCGATTGTTTGGGCTTGTCTATCGGCTGCTTCGAATAACATCGCAGCACGGTTCCAATTTTTTGCTGCTAATGCAAGCAGTCCTAGCTGATGCATCGCTCGCATCTCAGCACCCACATCATCGACTAAAGTGGCGATTGAAAGAGCCCTTGAAAGGTGTAATTTTGACAATTTCAAGTTCCCAGACATTTTGGATAACATACCCAGAGCAGACTCCATTCTGTATAGGCTACCAGACATTGCCCTGTGAGCCAATTCCGCTAATTCTTCACCGAGAGGGGCAAGTCCCAATCCTGTAACCTCCAGCACCTCGCTAAGCAATTCTATCGAGGCATCATAAGCCTGTTTCAAGTCTTCAGAACTTCCGTCATTTAGCATCGAAGAGAGATGGGCATCCAATTTTGCGACCGGTGAGCAAATTTCAGGCAAAGAGCCTAATTTATTCATAGTTGATTTCTTGACCTTTTCACCGCGAATAGAGCGAATTAATCCTGAGATCAACTTACCTTCATCTACCTCCGTAACCTCTTCGGTTTCTTCAGCAAGAGCCACCCTTGATGAAAGAAGGGAATCTACCATCCATGTCAATTTGGCTTGCACATCATATTGGCCAGCCCTACTAATTGCGTATCGCATCTCTGCTGCTCTTACCCTCCTAGAAAGACTACGCATGCGAGTTCTCTGGCCAGAATTACCGGAGTCTGCCAACCTTTGCAAGAATGTTGAAGGTGGGCAGGTCTCGAAGTTGAGATTTACCTTTTCACCCGTGGTTGTCATTTTGTAATCATCAGAAACAAGGGTTACTTTGTGTCCTTCATGTGCTAATTTTGAGCCTAGAATCATCAAAGACAAATCAACATCTTGTGGAGAGGCCTTTTCTCCAATATGTTTTGCAAGAGCTTTTACTTCGGCCTCATCGACTGTTACTGTAATCAATAAATCACGGATTTCTTCGAGCAGATTAGGTTGGCCCGGCCACCTTTGGAAGCGAACAGTTTTGATTTCCCCGTGAACACCAGGAGTCACATACAGAGAGGAATTTTCTGCCTCAAGAATTTTCTTCAAGTCAGCAAGAAAACCATTAGGGGCCATCGAACCTACGTGAATAAAGCAGTTGGAATCGACTACCCAAACACTTGCCATAACAGCGCATTAAACAGGTTGTAATTTGACTTAACGCCTTTATTGAACGGCTATTCTTGCAAATTTGAATCTTTGAGATACTTTCTGTCAAACCAAATCGGTCCGCCTGGTGGAATAGCCGATGCCATTCCAAGGATTGCAAGGTTGGAACTCATTCTGCCCTTGTGTTGCTCCCACCAAACCAATGCACAGTACAAAATGAACAAAAACCCGTGAATAGGACCAATTATCTTCACCAAGATTTCATTTCCACCAATGTACTTCAATGGCATCGCAATAAAAAATAATGAAATCGTTGAAATTGTTTCAAGGATTCCTGATATTCTAAAGAAACTCATGCTCATGCTTCCACCATCGGTCTTGACGAACCGCATGATGGACATAATTGTTCGTTACTATCCTTGTAATCGTGCTTGCATGCAGGGCAAGAAGATGCTAGGACCATCTTACCTATCGATTCTACTTCTTCGCCTTGTAGTGAGATGTATCCGCTGTTGATATTACCGACTGTATATCTTCCAGCACCTCCCAATCTGACAAGTAAATCTGGTGGTAACGTAACCGTTCCAGTTTCATCGATAATCAGTTCTCTATCCTTTGTTAAGTTCTCAACGTCTACCGATTCTCCGTGCTCTGCAACAAACCTTCCATCCCTTAGTTCGAGCGAGCGATTAGCAAATGCTGCAACCTCCTTGGAGTGCGTAACCAGCAAGAAAGAAACACCATCGTTTTCGTGTAATTCTTTGAACAAAGCGAGAACTTCTCTACTGGTCACAGGATCTAAAGCACCTGTCGGTTCATCAGCTAGGATTAGTCTAGGTTGAGTGATTAGAGCACGCGCAATTGCTACACGCTGTTGCTCGCCACCACTAAGCATTGCAGGAAGTGCTCGCAAACGATGGCTCATTCCCAATTTAGTCAACATCGCGTCAGCACACTTGAGGGCTTTCTTGGAAGAAACTCCCTGATGCCTCAACGGCTGAGCAACATTGTCGCGCGCGTTCAAATCCGGCAATAGGTTACCTTCTTGGAAAATGAATGAAACCGTCTTCTGTCTCAGTTCTACAAGTTCTTGGCCGGTAAGACGAGTCATGTTCTTACCAGCCAAACTGACCGAGCCTGCGCTAGGTTTCATCAAACCACCAAGACACTTCATCAAAGTGGATTTACCGGAACCTGAAGGGCCGACAACCGCAATTGCTTCTCCTGCTTTCATATCGATGTGAAGCCCTCTCAAAGCAACGACGTTTCCATCTTCAGCCTTCGATTCATAAACGTGGTAGAGTCCATCAGCATGTAGAATAGTTTCACTCATGATTACTCCCCCTTCAATACACTGGCTAGGTCAGACTTCAGTGCTTTTCTTGTTGTCACCAATAGTGCTACTACAACAGCTGCAAATACCGCAAGTGAAACCAATACAATTTGAGTCCAAGGGTACTCCAGAGTTCTTTCAATGACGGTACTAGAGCCACCAAATATTTGGAATATGAATCCAAAGATGTCAAAGAAACCATTGAACGACAAAGCTAGGGCAACACCAAGAACAACACCTAGTGCCATAGAAACAACGACTATTGATAGAATCTCGAATAGAACTAGTCTGATTATCTGATTAGGCGATGCTCCAATCGCTTGTAGGACTGCTAACTCTTTTTGTCTTTGATTTAGAACCAAAGACAAGAAGACGAAACTTGAAGCGACCGCAGCAACGCTAGCAACAACGAACTGTAAGGATAGCAACCCAGGTGTACCGAAGATTAGGCCACCATTTCTCTCAACTTCTTTGTGAGTTGTTGACCAATCTAGCGTTTCTGAGACTCTTGAATCCGCTTCCAGTTGAGATGCTAGTGATTCTAAGTCGTCTCCTTCAACGCCGTCCACTCTAACGATCCAGGTTGTCGAAGTGTAGTTGTCTGCAGCATCATCTCCAACTAGCGAGCGCCACTTATCTTCACCAATTATCAGCGTTGATTCAACCACTGAGGAATCAATTCCGGGGAAGTATTCGTGGACACCCATGTAATACATGTCAGTGCTGAATTTGGTGATTTCCAATCTCACTGATGTGTCTGCAAGGAATAGAGGTGCGGCTAAGGGAGGAGGGGTTGGAGAGGCGCCAGAAACACAAGATGTTTCGTCACTATTTGTACCGTCAGGACAAGTCGTATTTGATAGGATAGCGCTTGAAAGATCTACTAAACCAAACAAGCCATTCAAATTGGCATTGGTAAAGTCGGTATCTTTCACCCAATCTCCGCTAGTTGAGTAAACAATTACCGTGTTTTCTAAATCCGCTCCCCTCAAATCAGCCCCGGCTAAATCCGTATCAAACAACAGTGATTCACTCAAATTTACATTGGAAAGGTCTGAGCCAGAGAGGTTGGTTAAAGATAGGTCTACTCGACCTAAGTCTCTCTCATTCAGGTCCTGATTTTGTATGTTAAGACCCGACCAATCACCTTCCATCAATGAAGCGTATGCAAAGTACAAACTGAATACGTCCGGCTGGTCAGTACCGCCAGAACTGAAATTGAATTCTAACTTCTCCCAGACTAAGGTAACAACCTCAGATTTTTCATCAGTCCTTTCAAGCAACTCATCGTCTAGACGGTTTTCTTCACCGCCTCTTTCAGAGCCTGGTAAATCTAGGGAGTATGCAGCGTCCGTACCTGCAGAGAAACCTCCGCTATGGTACCCATTCAATGCCGCCCCAATATCCTCACCGGGAAGGGCTTGTTCGCTCCATCTCAGAACGTCATCACTATTTTCAAGCAATACATAGGTTTGCAGATTTTCCCCACCAATTGCGTTGCTGAGAGCCAATTGAGGCACACTTGTAGCAATTGGTTTCACATCTGAATCTGCATATTCTTTGATGATGCTGATTATTTCAGACTCATTCACGTTTTGCTCCATTTGAATTTGTAAATCTGAACCTACTGTGGCATCAACTGTTTTTTCGTCGACAATGGTGCCCGTATAACCTTGTACGGCTGCGAGAGTAACAATAGACAAGGTGAGTAGCATAATAACGGCTAATCGATTTACTGACTCAGCAGAACCTGAACCCTTGAGGCCTCTCTTGACATCCTTCAAAAGCGGGGTTCTACCAAATATCAACTGCATGATTGCTGGGCCTTTCGCACCGATTCTTCCCAGAAGTAAAGCTCCTCCAATCCAGAGAGCGAAAGGACCGAAGATTCCGATTAGACCTTCTAGGAAAATATTGGAAACTATTCCATCTTCACTTCCATTCATTTCCAACCAAGTGTCAACCACTGCAAGCATTCCGAAAAGGAACGCAGTCCAGTGAAGCCATCGCTTGGGCTCAGATTGCTTCGCAGTTTTCTTGACACCCTCCTCGATTTCTAATTCTATGAAATCTCTTGCACGACTGCGACCAAACAGAACTGCAAGACCAAGTGTAGTTACCGCAGTAAACAGCGTCGAGGCGATTCCAAGAGTTGGGTTTACATCAAAATCTCCAGTTCTAAACTCCATAAATCCAACAGCAGATAATACAATTGGGACAGCTAACAAAGCAAGGATATAGCCAACCAACCATGCAACTGAAGCCATAACGAATAATTCCAGCAATACCATTCCTTGCAGGGTTTTTCCGTCGGCACCAATTACCCGATGGATACTCACTTCTCTTCTTCTCTGTTCGAGGGAAAGGACCAATCCATAAATTAAAACTGCAATTGAAAGGATTACGATTGGAATCATAATGATGTAGTCAAAAATCTGAATTAAACCAAGGAAAATATTCAGGAATGTGATAGTTCCACTGACGATGTCTGTGTAGTATAGATCAATTCCTTCATCGGTGTAATTTTGAGCCTGTACCCTAGTGCCAAGGTCCTCAAGCCATTCCTCTGCATCTGCGGTTGAACTTGTTGGAAGTTGTCCCCTGTCAATTGTTACACCAAGGTACATGTGGTCATAGAACATCAGTGTTCCACGCTCAGATTCTTCAAGGACTTCCCAAGTGGTAAATAGCGGATTAAACGGCAAAGTTGGATTACCGAAATCCCACGGCTCATAGATCCCCATTACTGTTAGATTCTCAACCGTCATCCACATTCGACAGTAAATCATCTCGTTGTTTTCAGGAGTGATTTCTCCATCACAATTTTCATCGGTAATCGAACCCTCGACAAGGGTTGATTCATCAACTACGTAGGCGAAAGTTAGGGTGTCTAGCTTATCTCCGACCTTTGCCTGTGCTTGGCTTGCAATGGTCGAAGGTAGGATAATCCCACGATTTGCGCTCATGTTTTCAGGAGTAGGCCATTCTCCTAGGCCTGGGATAATATTACCACCCAAACGGGTTGCAAGTTCTCCATCAAATGCGCCGGGTCCAAGGAAACGGATCGCTCTCATGTCTGAGATTGGTGGACCATTAGCATCGGCTTCTGGGTAGGAAAACGTAACGTTAGACCAATATGGATTGGATTCTGCAGAAATCTCACGCATCTCTAGAGGTTGTGCTACCACGAATTCACGATTGAAGAAGCCACCACTGTGAATTCCTTGTCTACCTAGTACCAGTGTACAGTCATTGAATTCTGAAAAATCTTCTAAGAGTTCATCACATACCTCTGTCATTACGGTTGTATTGTTAGACCATCCTGATGCATTTTCAACAGGAGTTCTTCCGTACTCTATTTTTGCATCAAATGGTTCTGATTTCAACGATTCCTCAAAAAACAGTTGGGATAGACCTACGCCATAAGCCAAGACCGTTGTAATAACTAATGAAGACAAAAATACCCCAGTAATTACTGCAAGGCCTCTCTCTTTACCCCTCCAAGCACCTTGCCCTGCAAGTCTTAATCTGCTTGGCAACTCCATGAGGCTATGCCTAAATTTTGCCAATTTTGACCGATTAACGTCAAAATCAGATTCGGAAAGGTCGAAGTCGATTCCGGTCATTCCTCTTCACCATCCACTTCGTCTAAGCCCCACGCAGAACGGATATCTGAGGCCTCAGTCTTTCCATCTTTCAGCAATAACATCCTATCTGCATTTGATGCTAAGTCTGGGTCGTGAGTAACCATAAGAATTGAAATTGGATTTTCTTCATCGTGACACAATTCTTTGAATAAAGCAAGCACCTCTTTTCCACTTGCTATGTCTAAATTACCGGTCGGCTCATCAGCCAATAGAATTGGTCTGTTTCCAGCAATTGCTCTTGCAATTGCTACCCTTTGTTGCTGACCGCCTGATAACTGGTCCGGAATGTGATGCATTCTGTCACCAAGTCCGACTTTTTCTAGAGCATTTATCGCTGCTTTTTCTGCCTCTGATGGTGGCATGCCTGAGAGTTCGAGGGCCATCGCTACATTGTCAACAGCACTAAGATTGTCAAGAAGGTGGAAGTCTTGGAATATCCAACCAACTAGTTCACGACGAACATCTACGACGCTAGAGGGGCCCTTGAGGCCATATTCCCTACCATTGAGATTAATGCTACCCCCGTCTCCTGCTAGCAGGCCGCCAATTATGTTCAGCAGTGTAGACTTTCCACATCCTGAAGGTCCCATAAGGGCAACCATCTCTCCTTTTTCGATCTCCATCTCGATTCCTTTGAGAACCTGGAGCTTATTCGAACCTGAGCCGAACGACTTTGTCAGACCGCTAATTGTTAACATGATGCTACCAACTGTTAAGCAGCATCATAAAGTTCTGATATATCAAGTGGTGTTTGATATGAATATCAAAAAAATAATCACTTTTTCCCAAATGTGATTTTTCTGAGCCAGTGAATTATTCCACCGCTAGAAAAAATACCGTTGCGGTATTGCTGCTTTTCCATAACATCATCGATCCAGGTTTCGAGTTCATAGTCCATCCTTTCTACCTCAGTTTACTTTTGGAACCGCCTCTATAATGCGTTTTGGGTGTTTTGTTTAAACCAAGTGTTGACGAAAACACCTATGAGAATGCATCAATTTTGACTCAACTGTTTCAGTTTATTGCCCATAACTCTCTTCCACAGAGGAGGGAAAACGGCTAACCAGAAGCATACATAGTAGCCACTAGGTAGTTGTGGAGAATTTTCGTAAGCTTTCAAATCCCACATTGGGGTACTTGCTTTCAAATGATGTGCGGGGTGTAGAGGTAACTCGAGAAGCGTCCACCGGGACCATACTCCTCGGTGTTCCCAAGAATGGAATTCTGTGTGTCTTTGTCCAACCTCTCTTCTCAGCCCGTAATGTTGCATGTAGTTAACATACTCAAGCAAAATAATCGCTAGTCCCGCTTGAATCAAAAATGCGTAAAGCATGGCGGTTGAAGCATACAACAATCCGCCCAGGAAAATAATTTGTAGAATTGAACTGTGAAGAATTGGATTCTTCAATCCAGTCTTTCCTTTCTCTGCGTGTGTATTCCAAGCCGATTTGTACTGCCTGGGTATTGTCATCACAATTTGTGTCCACAGACCACGGCCTGCTGGCGAAGACGCTGGGTCTAATTCTGTTGCATAGTTTCTGTGATGTCCGTGGTTGTGCTCAGTAGTGAAATGAGAATATAGCACAAGGAACATGTTTAGGCGAGCAACCCTCCAGATCATCGAACCCTTTTTCCTGTGACCGGACTCATGTGCGTTGATTATTCCCGAAATTCCACCAACTATTCCTACTGAGAGTGAACCTAGAATTATTGGTAGCCCAAAGCCGTCTATGTTTGCACGCCACAATAGTATAGCAATGCATCCGTAAAAAAACAGGCCGTGTGCGTACAACAATCCATTCCACATTTTTGTTGAAACATTACTTCTGACTGGTGCCCTTTCCGGTGCAAAGTAGTCAATGAATGGGCAAATTCCAAGCGCGTATACAAATCCAGAGAATGCCCACCATCCGCCAAGATATATTCCTGAGATAGTAATTATCGGAAGGATGAAGCCTAGCAAATGTGGTAACCACGTTTCCTCTGCTTCTTGCATATTACACCCCAAGCACTCATTACTCATAAGCGTGGGTTTGAAATCAATAGCACATGTCCGCCATATAATGGACCCGCTACTAAAGGCGAAGTTGCAGAAGCAACGTTACCATATTGTCGGCGAACATGGCGGTGTCAAAGTTTGTCATTGGACCAAGGAATCTCTACTGAGGGACCGCCAATGCTACAAAGGGAAATTTTACGGTATAGCAAGCCATAACTGCATGCAAATGTCACCTGTGGTTGACCAGTGTAATCTAGCCTGTTCTTATTGTTGGAGAGAGCCACACATGGATACATTGGAGTTATCAGACCAAGACCCCCTCGAAATGTTGTATGAATCTGTTAAAGCACAAAGAAGGCTAATATCCGGATTCGGTGGAAACCCAAAAGTTCCCAAGGAAAAATTCCTAGACGCTCAAAATCCTAAACACGTAGCAATTTCACTTAACGGTGAACCAACATTGTATAATCGACTTTCTGAGTACATGGAATTATGTCATTCACATGGTATGACAACGATGTTGGTAACAAATGGAACATTACCAAAAGTTATCGAAAAGTTAGACACTCTGCCCACTCAGTTATATGTTTCAGTAGATGCTCCAAACAAGGAAGTTTTCGATGAAATTTGCAGGCCAAAATGGAACTCAGCAGCATGGGATAAATTTGAGCAAACAATAGATTTACTTCCCAGCTTGGATACAAGAATCGTCTGCCGTCACACTTTGATCAAAGGACGAAATATGAATCCCGAACACATACCGCAATATGCAGCATTAGACAATAGAGCAGACCCAGATTGGATAGAATGCAAGGGATATGTTCATGTTGGCAATTCTAGGGAAAATTTGACTGCAGAAAATATGCCATTCCACGATGACATTCTAGAATTTTCTAATGCACTAGCGCCTCTTACCGGAAGGAAACTACTCGACGATTCACCACCTAGTAGGGTTGCTTTAGTTGGTAAGGAAATTGTGCCTATACCAATTCCCGAAGCGACAATGCACTTTCCTGAAGACTTGGGAATTGCAGAATCAATAAAGCACCTAAAAATAGTACAGTGAGGGTTTTATTTGCGCAAGGTTATGCTAGCAAGGGGTGGTGCAATGTCACCATACTCTGGCCTTGGAAGCACTCATACAGCCTTGGTAAACAGATTAGATTCTGGTATTATCGAAGGATATAAATTGGCGAATGTCCATGAATATGAAATCTCAAAAAATCCATTCAAACGAATTTGGAGAAGGTGGTTTAGTGGACCAAAAAAACTGACTAAAATGTCTACTGCATCTGATATTGTTCACGTCACTGACCAGGAACAAGCTGGGTTAATCCCCAAAACCGGAAAAACTGTTCTTACAATTCATGATCTGTTTCACCTATTCCCAAGTACAAGGGAAGGTGTGGAAATCGGCGACCAAAATCCTGGGATGATTCGTAAAAATGATTTGGTGAGAATCAAGCAAGGAATATCTAGGGCGAAATTGCTAATTTGCGTTTCAAAATACACTCAACAGGAATGTGAGATGCGATTTCCAGGAATCCCGAGCGTATGGATCCCCCATGCTATCGATACCGAGGCATATCAAATCAAAACCCAAAGGCCTGATTGGTTTGGAGATGGGACAAATTTACTGATAATAGGTAGCGAAGAAGACAGAAAGAGGGTTGATTTTGCAGTCAAAGTATGTGCTGATATTGATGTAACCCTCCACAAAATTGGAGCTGAATCATCGGAAGATTCGAAAAAAGAACTTCTAAATCTAGCAACCAAATTGAACTGTAACCTAAACTGGGTTGGAAGACTCGAACAAGATGAAATGATTGCTGCAATGCAACACGCAGATGCGTTATTATTTCCTTCGATTGCAGAAGGGTTTGGGTTGCCGCCGCTTGAAGCCTATGCTTCAGGGACTGTTGCATTGGTTGCAGATGCCCCGGCTCACAACGAAATACCACTACAACATCACATACTTCCAATCAATGATATTAATGCATGGCGAGATGCTATAGCGAACCTAAAGGATGAAAGTTCAGAAGTCCAAAAAAGGGCTGCTGAGTTTTCGGTTCAAAGGTGGGCAGAGAAGCATAAGAACGCTTATGATTCCCTTTTTTGAAGTGAAGCCCCCTACCGTTTTATTCATGGAGGGGATTGATTTCGGGGTAAATATGCAACCTGTTCAGAGTGTAGCGATAATCGGTGCTGGCAACATGGGATCCGGCATTGCTCAAAAAACGGCTCAAGAAGAATTCGATGTTCAAATGGTGGATAGAGAGGCTCAATGGGTTGAGCGTGGGCAGAAAATTATCGCTGATTTTTTGTCAGAGGCTGTTGAAAGAAGGATTTTCTCACCGGACCAAGTTGAACAAATAAAAGGCAGAATTACACCTGTTATCGGGACAGAAAATACCGCTGCAGACACCGATTTAGTTATCGAAGCAGTTTTCGAGGATTTTGATATCAAGAGCGCTGTTTTCAACACGCTAAATGATGTATGTTCTGAAAAAACAATCCTAGCCTCAAACACATCTTCTCTCTCAGTAAATGAACTTGCTCTCGCCTCGGGAAGACCCGACCGCTTTGTGGGCTTACACTTCTTCTATCACCCAGCAAAAAATAGACTGGTTGAAGTTATACCCGGCGAAGATTCTTCGCCCGATACAATTGCCAGAACTGTGCAGTATTGTCGCGGCCTTGGCAAAGTAGTAATTCTGTGCAAAGACAGGCCAGGTTTCGTAGTCAACCGCTTCTTTGTTCCATGGTTAAATGAAGCATGTCTACTATTACAGGAGGGTGTCGCAAGTGCAGCAGCAATAGATGCTGTAGCAATGAAGGCATTCAGAATCGGATTGGGGCCATTCGCATTGATGAACCTGACAGGGCCGCCTATCGCTTTACATTCCACGGATTATCTGGCTGAACAATTAGAAACACCCAGATATGTCGGTGCTGAAAATCTCAGAGAGATGGTAGAAGCTGGAAATATGTGGGAGATTGGAGACGATGTCGAATGCAGTGATAGTGCAGCTGAAAAAATCAGAACGAGATTGCTAGGACAAGTCTTTGCGGTTGCAGGACAAATCGTGGACGAAGAAATCTGTTCATTAGAAGACGTAGACAGAGGAGCCAAAGTTGGCCTGAGATGGGCAAGAGGACCATTCGAATTGGCAAACCGCTTGGGAATAGATTCGGCTAAATCAATGGCAGAAGATTACTGTGAATTAGCAAATTTCCCTGTTCCTAAAATCTGGAAGCGAAATGATCCCTTTTCATTCAGTTATGTCGACCTCAACATCGATAATGGAATTGCTACCATTACAATCAACAGACCTGAAGCAATGAATGCGCTGAATGAAACTGTAGTAAACCAACTTGGAGAGGTACTGGATAAGGCAAATTCCGATAATTCTGTGAAGACAATTGTTCTGGACGGTGCGGGTAAAGCATTCGTTGCAGGTGCCGATGTGAAATTCTTCGTAGACAAGATTCGCGCAGACTCATTCCCGGATATCTACGATTTCACAGCGAATGGTCATACTGTCTTAGATAAATTGGAATCATCAAATAAGACAACAATTGCTCTAACTACAGGTTTATCTTTAGGAGGAGGTCTTGAGTTAGCACTTGCTTGTGACTATAGAATAGGGACTAGAAAAACGCAGTTCAGATTCCCAGAGACAAGTATCGGAATCTTCCCCGGTTTGGGAGGAACACAGCGCCCTGCTAGAATTGCAGGATTGCCTGCTGCTAGATGGGCTGTACTGGCTGGTAACTTCATGGATGCTAGAACAGCATCAGACTTGGGATTGGTAACACATCTGGTTGATGTAACTGAGGTTGATGCAACCATTTCCAAACTCAACTCTGCAGGTAAGCCAGCTCAAAAGTATCCAGCGGCACCATTGAATCCAGATTCAAAGATTGCACAATTTGCAGAATCTTTCTACAGCGATGCAAACATCAACATCATTCTTGAGGGTGGCTGTCCTGAAGGCTTCGATCCTGAAGACAAATTGGTTTCGAGGCAGTTGAAATCTCTCTCTAGAACCGCACCAATCGCATTACGAATGGCTAGTGAATTAATTGATGCAGCGGGAAGTACTGAATTATCTGATGGATTATCGCAAGAATTGGGTAATTTAGAAGCTATTTTCTCGACCGATGATGCACTCGAGGGTCTAAGCGCCTTAATCGAAGGAAGAAAGCCAACCTATCAAAATTCATGATAGTGTTAGAAGTACACTATGTTTTATCAAAGACACCACGTCCCAGATATATGCCCGAGCCACCAATGAGGCTAACTACGACACAGCTAGAGGAAATTGAAGGACGTGTAGATGAAACTATTTCCAATGGCAAGCACATCCGAGACATACTTGCTAGCAACTCAAAAGGCGGGCCTTGGAACACTGAATGGGAAGTTGAAGCTGCTGTAGAGGCATTGCATGTTTTTGGTAGCCGTTGGACGATTGAAATTCTTTCAACGTTGTACATAACAGGCCCACGTAGGTTCAATCAACTCAAGACGCTTCTATCAGGAATTTCAAGTAGAACTCTCTCAGACAAGTTACGATTTCTAGTTCAAGAAGGCCTAGTAATTCGCCAAGTCGACGATGGACCTCCGGTAAGAGTAGATTACATTCTCTCCGAGCATGGAGTTAATTGTGGGAGATTGCTTTCACCATTGGTTGCCCACTTGAAAATAAGAAATGGCTCAGTGAAAGCCAAATGAATGATTCAATAAACCGAATCAATTACAAGGGAACAGCGAGGAATGGATACCATGGCACTACTAAAACAGTGGATGAACCAGAGACCCTGGCTCGCTGCTGGGATTGCTGGAGCCACTGGTGGAAT
>WTIA01000121.1 GCA_011522915.1 Methanobacteriota archaeon | reverse complement strand
ATTCCACTGAGATGATGATCCCAACAAACCTTTCTCTTTGGGTGGAGAATGGAGCACTCAACGAGGATGGTGCAAGAGTTACTCCAGGTTCAACAATCGAGTTATCTGGCGATTTGATGTTTGTCAGGACAGGAGAGAGACCAGAATTTGATTGTGAGGTCGAAGTTCGTCTAAACGGAGTGAAAACACCTGCGATAGCGGTAGATGGAATGTTTACCGCTTCGATGATAGCGCCTATTTCTTCGGGACAACACGCTATGACTTGGAAGATCAACTGCATGCCCGAACAAGGCATAGATATGACTAGCCCCACAGAGGCGGTAAAATGGATTTTAGTAGACTCTGTGGGCCCTGAAGTAATCGAATACTCGTCGCCAAGGCAATCCTCAGTGCTAGAGGTAGGGCAACATTCCGTTCGAGTAGTTATTTCAGAAAATTATGGTATAGATGTAGATTCAGTCGAGTTGTTTTGGTGGGTTACAGCCCAAGGTCAGGATGACATGATTATCTCAGGAGAAACTCCTATGACTCTTGACGGTGAAGAAAATACAGGCTTGCGATTGGAGTTTACAAGTATGATTGACTTGTCTGGAATTGAAAGGCAATTCCTACAAGAGAAATTAGTCTTAAAGATGCGAGTGGATGGAAGAGACCAAGCTGGAAATTTGTTCGAAAAAGGTGAAAATTCCTTTGCATTCCCTTCGGGAATTTGGGAACTTGAGCAATACACCACCGAATTTTCTTTGGAACAGAGTGGGGTTGAACTATCCAAATCAAACCTAGAAGTAGACGAGAACACAATAGTGCAAATACACGTACGCAACGATGGAATGCTCGGTGGAGACGCTGAAGTATTGGTTGAAATTGTGGACTTGATGGGACAAAGGTCGCAGTTGGCGAAAACAACGGTATATGTTGATGCCGAATCGGTAAATACTCTACTAATCGATTGGAGACCGGATGTGCCTGGTCTGCAGAGAGTCGAGGTTACACTAGGCGAGACAACAGATAAAACAGAGTTTGTTGACGTCATGCCAGCGAAGGAAAAGGGGCTTCTTGAAGACTCGATTGGTTCGGCCAATCCATGGATTCTAGGAACAACGATGACGATGATATGTATCGGATTGTTATTCACTCTTTCATGGCTTAGAGTTGCTACGGCAAAACAAGGAGAATCTGACTTAGAATTTGAGTTCGAAGACGATGATTTTGATGATGCGGATTAAATTTCAAAATTAGGTGAATACTATGTCCTCCAAAATCGCGTTACTTCAGGCTAATCCTGTAGTTGGCGATATTGCAGGTAATGCAAATCTGATCGCCAAATTAGCAAAACAAGCAGCCAAGGAAGGTGCTAGTTTTGCTGTTACTACAGAATTAGCGATAAGCGGATATCCACCAAGAGACCTTCTTTTACAAACGGATTTTGTTGAAGAATGTCACAATGTCGCAAGTTCATTGAACACAGAAATTCCTGTTTTAGTAGGAACGCCAGTGCCACCGACTTCCTCAAGATCACTTCCCGGCAATGGCGTTGTTAGGGCTGGAGATTCGGTTAGGGAAGTAACAAGAAAACAACTACTTCCAACATACGATGTATTCGATGAGGCTCGTTATTTCGAGGCTGATGAGAGACCGGGTATCGCTCGTACCATTGCAGGTCTTGATATTGGTGTAACAATCTGTGAAGATGCTTGGCAACATTGTGGTGCAACCCCAAATGATTACGACAGCGACCCAATCGCTCAAATTGTAGAATGGGGAAGGCAGGGAGTGGTTTTGGATGCCACTGTTAACCTGTCAGCATCTCCCTATCATGCAAATAAATCTGAAACCCGAATAGCGGTAGCTAGGAGTGCTGCAGCATCACTTAATCATCCATTTTTACTAGCAAATCAAGTTGGAGGGAATGATGACCTGCTATTCGATGGTCGCTCAATTATCGCTTGGCCTGATGGAACCGCTGTAGTGGCGCCTGCGTGGTCTCAGGGAGTGATGATCACCGACCTCTCAAATCCAAATGGATGCCTGTGGTTAGGGGATGGTAATGTCACAATTCTTTCTCCAGGTGAAGAATTAAATGAGGATGAAGATGATTTGCTAAATGCAATAATTACCGGCTTGTCCGATTATTGTAAGAAGAGTGGAATTTCAAAAATAGTACTAGGACTATCTGGAGGGATAGATTCAGCATTAGCAGCCTGTATTGCGAGCGCAGCGGTAGGGCCTGAAAATGTCACGGGTATTTCTATGCCATCACGACATTCGAGCCAGCACAGCATCGATGATGCCAAAGCGACTGCAGATGCTCTTGGAATTAATTTCTCGATGCAACCTATCTCAGACCTGCACACTGCAACCGATTCTGCACTTTCGGATGTGTTGAAAGGAGGTCATCCAGTTGCAGGGGAGAATCTTCAAGCGAGATTACGTGGATTAATCGTAATGGCACATGCTAATGCAAATGGTGCAATGGCAATCGCAACGGGAAATAAATCCGAATTGGGACAAGGTTACTGTACGCTGTATGGGGACATGGCAGGAGGATATGCTCCTCTTGGTGACCTTTACAAGATGGAAGTATACTCACTGGCCAGACAATTCAATCAACGTCTAGGAAAAGAAGCTGTAACAGAATCAACCCTTACCAAGCCGCCTAGCGCCGAATTAGCACCGGACCAGAAGGATGAGGACAGCCTTCCTCCATATCCTGTACTCGATGAAATTTTGAGACTTCATATCGAGGATGGGTTAGATGCTACCCAAATTACAGCGAAGGGGCATGAGGCAGTTACAGTAAAAGAAGTCCTTACCAGATTAGCAAAAAATGAACACAAGCGTTGGCAAATGCCTCCTGCTCCAAGGGTCTCGAAGAGAGCCTTCGGTCAAGGTTGGAGGCAACCTCTCGCCGCCAAACACGATTGGCGTCAATGAATTACAATCCATTCATCGGTCAGCTCTCCGTGTGCCCAACCAAACATCTCCAAGCCGACTGTAGGGTCGTCTCCAATGAAGTATACCATGTCACTGCCAACCCATAATTCACCGTGAACTCCAGCGTCATAATTTCCGGAGTGATAGTCCCAAAGAACCTCAACACTTTCCGTAATTTTTACCAACTGTCCTCCTTGACTTGGATGGTCAAAAAGGGCGATTATTTCATCACCGAGCCTTGCAAAATGTTCAGGGTATGAAGAGTCCATTCCAGATGCAAAATCAGAATGCAGCCATGCACTCAATCCATCGCTTACGCACAATTCAAATCCGAATTGAGGAATACCGCACTGGAACCAAATTTTGTCCTGGTAAATTATCCAAGAATCATCCGAACCAACGCTCAAAATCGACGTGTTCATTTCAGTCAAAATATGCGTACTCGTATTGTAGGAGAATAATCCGCCTGAATCGAATACCAAATTATTTCCTATGATTGTTGGTTTGAGATTCTGTCCTGCGAGAGTGGAAAGAGAGGATGTCATTTTCTCTATCGATATTGAATTAGCCCTGTGCAGTTGTGGTCCATCACTATCGCTAGTGGCGATAAACCAGTAATATCCGTCATGATATTCGGCTGCGGAATTAATTTCAGCATTCAGAATGGTCCCATTGATATTTAATCCGCTAAACGTATTGTAAATCAGCACTCCATTTGCTGAGGTTAGATTAGAAAACGTACCGGAAATCTGAGTTTCAGATTCACCAAAAATCGTTATGCCATCGACGTGTTGTAAAATTAATTCACTTTCGATAATCATCATCCTATCGCCTTGTTGAACCTCGGTAGTTAGATTGCTTTCTTTCCATAATGAGTCGCCATCTGTCGACCAAATTTGCACTCCTGTGCCGTCATTTCCATCAAACCAGATCCGATTTTCATGGACTGTGAAACCCAAAATTGAACCGGGTGCAAAATCAGCATCATTAGAAATCAAATCAACTGCGCCGTCCTCAATTTTGTAGAGGAGACAATTTCCATCTTTTATCGCAGCAAAAATGAACAAACTATCATGCGCAAGGCCGCCATTACAACCCGTTGAAAATGAGTTTCCAGAGTCAGGGTGGATGTCTGTTAATAGGCCAGATTCCAATTCTTGGAAACAGATTTTGATAGTTGATTCTACAATTCCACTTGAGGAATTATTGCCCATTTCGATGATAGCAGCATCGGGGCATGGACCATGCTGGCCAATCTGAGAGTTGATGAATGATGATACTCCAGATTTTCCATCAGTTCCGTTGATTCCATCGCTACCATTTGTTCCATTCATTCCTTGATAGCCACGATTCCCCATAGGTCCAGGTGGCCCTTGAGTGCCGTGACATACGTTTTTGATATCGCTGACCTCTTCATTCGCGAGTATTCCATCCCCATCCAAATCTATCCCGGTTTGGATACTGAATCCTCCGTTTTCACAACCATTCGTTCCATACAAAGCACCGGTTTTTGAGAGGGAGGTTTCGCCATCAGTGCCTGATTTTAGTTCATCTAAATCACTCGAGTTATACATTGCTATAGTGCTCAGAACTAGAGATAATATCACTGAGGATACAGCAAGTAATTTCATGATTTTTTGCTTCTTTGTCGGTTTTTTCTCCGCCATATTTTGCGATTAATCATTTTAGGTTTTGACTCTGTTCCCTACAAAGTGTTCATGGGAGTGTTGCGCTAGGGGTAGTACATGGAGGTGCCTGATAGGCTTGAATCAATGCTTTCGGGTGCAGAGGGTTTAACCCGACAAAAAGCCGCTCGGCTAGTCATTGACCTCGCCAAAACCGCAGGGGCCCAGGGTTTTATCGAAGCGAATCACAGTCACGTCTCTGGTGTTTCTGTGATAACTGGTGGTCATGGGCTTAGGAGATTCCTTTCAGATCTAGCCGGGGAGGGTTCGGTTTCCATACCAACCACGCTCAACTCCGCAGGTTGTGACAAGAGAAAGATGGAAGAAATGGATATTGATTATCCAGAATTCCTAGAACAACAATTTGAGATTATTTCAGCGTATGAACAACTTGGAATCGAAGCGACTCTTTCCTGTACGCCCTATGATAGAGGCATCGAGGGCGAATCCGGAATCGCTTCATGGGCCGAATCAAACGCCGTTGCCTTTTCAAATTCATGGACCGATTTGATAACAAATCGTGAATCGGGATTATCAGCATTAGCAACTGCTTTGACGGGTTACGCTCCAAAATGGGGTCTTCATTTGGAGGAGAATAGAACTCCAAACATTGTCGTAAACGTTGAATGCGAGTTGTCATCACTGGCGGATTGGTCGATTCTAGGTGATTGGATTGGTAAACAGGTCAGGCCAGATTGGAATGTTCCATTCGGACCGATGCCTTACATCACAGGCCTGCCAGACTACATCAGTTTTGCATCAAAGAAAGCCTTGACAGCAGCTGCAGCAAACTACGGTTGTGCAATGTTATGGGCAGAGGGTCATACTGCAACGCCAAAATTATCCGGCGATGAAGAATCCTTGGTTTTCACTCAGTCCGATTTGGATGGTAGGTATGAAGAACTCTCACCAAAAGGTCAAGTTGACCTTGTTGTAATCGGTTGCCCTCAAGCAAGTTTGGAAGAAATTCGCATAACCGCTGCCGCAGTTCGCTCTCACAGTGAAATGGGTCAATTAATCCCCAATAATCGTCTTTGGGTGTTCACTTCAAGCCACAATTACGAACTCGCTGAAGCAGATGGCTCGATTGGGATTTTGGAAGAAGCTGGTGCAGTAATTCTCCAAGACACATGTCCAGAGGTCACACCCTACAATCGCAACCACTACAATCACTTGATGACTAATTCGCTCAAAGCAGAACATTACCTTACTAGCGGACTAAACAAAATGCCAACGTCGGTAGGAACAATTCAAGATTGTGTAAATCACGCATTCAATCCAAGCCTTAGCGAAGGCCCAGTAAGTCAACTAAAACCGAAAGCACAGCCCCAACATGCATCTTCTAAGACCAAACAATCCGGTGAATGTTCCTTGAGCGGAGGCGGACTGGATTCTCAAGGAGATTGGGAAATCGAAGGTGAAGCTATGGTAACCGATGTTGCAATAACCTACCTTGGTTATGTAAACAGAGATACTGGAGTGATAGAAGAAATTGGACATCCGTTGGATGGAAGAGCAATTCAAGATAAGATTCTGATTTATCCCAAGGGTTCTGGTTCAACGGTTGCACCCTATGTTTTGATGGGTCTAATTTACACGGGTAAAGGTCCCAAGGCAATTGTGAATAGGGATGTTTGCTCCCTAACATTGCCTGCGTGTAGCCTACTTGATTTGCCATATTCCCATGGGTTTGACATAGACCCTTGCGTCGCCGTTAACGATGGGGATACGATAAGGCTCAGAAAAACTGGCGACTTGGTATCTCTTGAGGTAATCAAGCGAGCGGGTGATTGAATGAGAATTCTAGTAACAGGAGGTGCTGGATTTCTCGGCTCTCATCTTGTTGATTCTCTTGTAGCGCAGGGTGATGAAGTGGTTGTTTTGGACGACCTTTCTCGAGGTCATCGCTCTCAAATCTCCTCCAAGGCCAAGTTTGTACATGGCGATGTACGTTTGATTGAAGATTGGAAAAAAGCGTGTAAGGATTTTGATCCTGAAATAATCCATCATTTAGCAGCGGTAAATGGTACCAGAAGATTTCACAACCAAGCCGACTTGGTGGTCGATGTAAATGTCAACGGAGTGAGAATGGCCATTAAAATTGCAAAGGAGTATTCTTCCAAACTTGTATTCTATTCTTCACCTGAAGCCTTTGGGGAACAGGAAAATATGCCTCTTGGCAATGAATCACAGAGTCTGTTCACGCCGGCACATCTACACCAACGTCATTCTTATGGGACGTCAAAGCACATCGGAGAATTGTTGTGCCAATTTGAGGTAAGAAAGGGCTTAGATGTTCGAATTGTAAGACCATGCAATGTTTACGGGCCAAGATTGCACGGTGATGAAAACGGTCAAGTTGTGTCAATGATGATGGCAGCAGACCCAATCGTAGTTCACGGCACGGGGATGCAAACTCGGTGTTTGACCTGGGTTTATGATGTGGTTCAAGGAATGATTAGGGTTGGAGAAATGCCTAACCTTTCTGGAAAAGCGTACAATCTCGGCTCAACCGATGAAATCTCAATGCTGGAATTAGCACAAAAAATAGCTGACCTGCGTGGAGTTGACGTAGTTTTCACAGAGCCAAATCACGGCGATAGTAAACGTCGTTTGCCCGACGTGTCAATGAATACCGAAATCGATTGGTTTGCCACAACCTCTCTTGATGAGGGGCTTGGTCAACTTCTGTGATATGTTGCGATGTGTGCCCAATCAATGGGCGTCGGGATTAGGCGGTCCATTCCGTGCTGACAAAGAAGTGAAAGTCCATCTTCGGGCGGAACTTCTGAAGGAACTACCAACTTCTCCACTCTCAGAGTCAATAGTCTTGCAACCGCTCCCTCAGGTAGCGGGTTATCCTCGACCAAGCGGCATTTCATAACTACAATTGCTAGTGGATGAATCGGCCCTTCTACGTCAAGCAAATCCCATTCGCTGCCATCAACCGGTTTACCTGCAAGGTCTGCGTCTTGGGCAGCTTTCATTGTCGGGGCTAGGAATTGTAATTCACATTCACCGTTTTCCAACAGATTCAGGTAAGTGTCTCTCTGTTTTCCTTCTCTATTTTGTGAAAGTGACATAATCACGAGGGGAGGAGAGTTTGAGACAACCGATACGCTGGTAATTGGCGCTACATTTTCTCTCTCTGTGTTACGGGTGGAAACAAGAGCAAGAGGTCTGGGTGATGCCGCGGCAGCAAGCCATGCGGCTCGAGTGGGATGGTCAAGTTCTTCGATATCTAATTCGTATTCTGCTGGAGAGTAATCTCTGACGAACCAGTGGTCTAAATCGCCTTTTTCAACTTCCTCAAGTGCATATTGAGTGTAGTTTCTGTATGCGTGCCACTCAGCGATGATCTCAGAATCATCGCCCCTTTTCTCTTTTCTGGAGATTGATGCATCAGCGTATTCTAAGCACTTGCGTAGGAAATCACAAACCGATTTTTTACTCATCATTCTCCCTCCTTGAGTCGTATTCTTCGGATGTCATCAGGAATTTTGCTGGATTGCCCGCCCATACTTGTTTTGAAGGTATATCGCAGGTAACTGTCGAGCCAGCGCCGATTATGCAACCTGAATTTAGTATGACTCCCGCTACTATCGTGGCGTTAGCACCGATTACCACATTATCCTCCACAATAACCGGTGCCCATTTTCCTCCAGACGGTGGATGCCTGTCGTTTGTTAATGTAGAATTCGGGCCAATAAAAACCTCGTTTCCTATCATACATCCATCGGCAATGTAAACGCTGCCTTGAATTCTGCAGTTTTTTCCTATCGAAACATTGCGACCAATGTGAGACATAGCTCCTATGTTGCTTCCTTCGCCTATCGAGTCGCTAGCAATCATGCATGGTTTCCATACCGTAGCGCCGCTAGGCAAGTCGACCTTACGGCCGTCTAACTCATTCATCAAGTCCCAACTCACGAGTTAGCATCGAAACGTGTCCCTTTGCCTTGACATTGTATCGTGCAAATATCAGATTTCCATCTTCTCCAATTACGAAAGTTGACCTGGCACAACCCATGTATTCTTTGCCATAGTTCATTTTCATTCTCCAAGTACCAAATGCTTCGTGAATAGATCCATCCTCATCCATCAATAGTGGGAAATTGAGTTCCTGCTTGTCTATGAAGTTTTCATGGCTTTTCACAGAATCCTTTGAGACTCCGAATACCTTGTAACCATGGCTTGTGAGTCTTGCCATATCATCTCTAAAATCACAAGCTTGTACTGTGCATCCGGGCGTGGAATCTCTGGGGTAGAAGTACAATATCACCTTCTGTCCACTGCCTAATATTTCTGATAGATTATGCCTCTCGCCCTTTGAATCTAATGCGTCAAATAGGGGTGATTTATCTCCGGTTTCTAACGTTATTGCTTCTGCCATGGTGAACCCCACTAAGTCGTAGCAAATCAAGCCTTTCATTCGTGGTTCTCTACGGCTCTCAAGCCGCTACCTATCTTTTATGCAAAACGCTTAATTCTTGTTTCAGAATGCATAAAACTCGGGTATGGTTCCGATTGTCTTATAATCCGCCCTGTTCACACAATATATTATGGCGGGTGCGCGCATGTCTCGGAGGTGCCGTAAGTATATGCGGCAGATTCACAAGGCAACCACCCGCTACTCCTTGCAGGAAATCGCCTCTAGCATTCAAAGCGAGTTAGACCGAAGAAACCTCTCCTACGAGGAGGCCCTTAATCTTGGAAACATTCTACAAGACAGGGCTGATACGCTCCCCGGCGATGAAATCGTCTATGCCGTATCAGACCGAGACTCATATCGAAGAACCCTAGAACTCTATCTGAAAGATGGCGTTCTCACACAGGCTGAGCAACTCCTACTTTGGGAAGAGCGCAGGAGGCTAGGCATAGCAAACGAAGTTCATAACCAACTAATGGAACAACTTCTTGCAGTATGGACCCGGCAAGGAAAATCAGTTCAAATCCACGCATTCAAAGGAGGGATGGCTGATGTCTGAACGCAAGATTGCTTTCACGATGCTTGCCATCCTTTTGTTGCAGGTGTCAGTTCCCATTATCCCTGCAGATGCAACCTCGGGCAGAACAACTCCAGACTTTTCCGTAAGCGCTCTCACTTTTTCGGCAGGAGGTTCTATTGATGACGGTGGAGAGATAATCATCGGACCTCATACTCACACCGTAAGAATAGTTGTTGCAAACATAGGCGTTGCATCTGGCGTTGCAACATTGGAAATACTCCACGAGACCATCGCTAACGCTGGAAATCCAACATTGCTTACGACGATTGATTTGGGAACAATAGGCGCTGCTTCTACAACCAATCCAATATTGTATGACTGGACAGCGTCGTCTGGAGATGACCAATCCCTAATCGCTCGCGTAGTGTCTTCATCGGACTCCGACAATTCCAACAATGACAGAACAATAGATTTCGATGTCAAAATCGAGAACGAGGGTACAATCCTTGGTCACAATGTCCCCGGCCCTACGCCCGGGTTCAGTGACCTTCGATTAGGACACTCAACACACACATACGAGGTAACTGTGAGAAACGACGGAGTGACAGACATCACAGCAGTTTACGAAATTCATTTCACTGAAAATTCGAATCCAGCAAACACGTTTTCGATTTGGTCCGATCAATCCGGTTCCGGAACGCTGCTGATGGAGCCAGGAAACCTACTTACTCCTGCGTCAGGGCAGGCGATATCAGCTACATTCGATGCATCGTCAATGCTAGGCTCTTGGACAATGGTATCTAGAATACACTTCAATGGAACATCTTGGAATAATGAATTAGTGGCAGATGTATCAACAGTTACGTTCTCGGATTATATCGTTGATCTTTCCACTCCTAACGACCGCTCGATTGAACCAGGAGCCACCACAAACATTCTGTGGGTGGTGACCAACCTTGGAAGCGGCGACGATTTAGTGATTGAGTTAGGTTCGGACCTAGGTTGGCACGATAACTCTCAAGACACCTCAACAATCCACGTTACTGCTGGAAATAGCCGCAACATTTTCGTCCCCGTAACGGTGCCTACTGACGCAGTAAAGCCAACGATAGAGAATATTTACGTGAATCTTTCAAGTGCAAACGGTTCATACACAGCAAGAAGCGTAGGGCACGTTACGGTTGGAGACCAATACCAAGCCACGACATCTCCGGCAGAACCGAAATATTTCGTAATCCCTGGTGTCGAGAATACCTCTATGTTCTCACTCGAGAACTCAGGTAACGTCCCATCTGCTTTCTATGTGTCAACAGGGCTTTCAGCGTCGGCTGAAAACTGGATCGTAGAATCAACCGTTTCAGTCACCGATGTACTCGCCGTTGGCGAAAATGTGTCAATTCCAATCCAGGTAACCCCTGCTCCAATATCGTCGCCTCTCAATCCAAATGAGAGAAACGCCAATGGAGATGTTCTCAATCTCTGGGTCTCAGCAACTCCTGTTGGCGGAGGCGTTCCTACGCTGGGTCAGACAGAATTGGAAGTTCGCCCTGTAATTGCAGTTGACCCTAACCCTGAAATCGACCTTATCGAGCTTACGCAACAAGAAATCCTCGAAGCGAATGGTTCAGGCGGTATCGACAGAATCATCTCTCTTAACGTCGAAGTTCGCCACAATCTTGGTGGGGGAGTTTCCGGAGGCATAGATGCAGAGATAACTGCCTCAATACCTCCAACCTTCGTTCCACAAAGTAGCGGTGGTGTCAATGAAGGACTTCGCTGGCTTCCAGACGTAACTCCGAGCACCATAACCAATTTGGAAATTGGAAATACATTCCAGTCATGGCTAGCAATTGATGGCCCTACCGATGAATTACCTATGGCAGGAGAACTTACCTTTTCAGTTACAGCAACTCCAATAGTTTCCTCTGGCCTAAGTTCATCTTTCAATGGATTGATTTCTGATGGACTGACAAGAGAAATCAAAGTGATTGTGCCCAGCGTACACGATGGGGAAATAATAACTGAAGGTCCATTTGATGCAGACGTAGGCAATCTTACTAACTTCACGCTGGAATTTGCTAATACAGGTAACGACGTTTCATCATACAGGCTTTCTATCGTAGATGATTTACCTGAGTTGTGGTCGGCAACAATTGAGACATCGGATGTTAACAATCCATCCATAATTGCGAATTTGAGCCCTGCGATGGCAGACCACCCAATTACTGGAGACGCTCATATTTCGAATGTTACCTTGAGGGTCACAACTGACCCACAAGCTCCTGCAGAAACTATGCAACCGCTTACAATCAGAGTGGAGGATAGAGAGACAGGGTCTCTAATTTCGCTGAATACTGTTTACATCCGTGTTGAAGAATCGATTAATTTTGAGTTGATACCAACCAATCATACAGTTGACTTATCTCCTTATGAAACACCTTTGACTCGAGTTTACATCAATAACACCGGGAACGTTGCTACAACTTACACAGTATGGCTAGATGATTCACAAGAGAATGATGTTGAATTCGTACTGGAGTCCCCAACCGAAGTTGTGGTCGGGCCTGGTTATTCAGAAGCGGTAAAAATCCGATTAAACCCAGATTTAGAAGCAAGTGCTGATGAACTTCACATGATCACATTGTGGGTTGAAGCAATCGGTGGAATGAATCTATCCGCAAGCATAGTAGCAAACGTTACTGAAGACCACCACCTAACTATCGAGGCGCAAGAATTGATATCGGTGACTCCTGGAGTCGAGGAGGTAATTGAAGTTACATTTGGAAATATGGGTAATCTTGAGGAGTTCCTAAACGTGACTGCAGTCATCGAAGGAGATTGGGATTATAGTTGGGAACAAGCCCAAATTACCCTTCCTATCGACGGAACATTGCAAAACGATCTAACCGTCATGGTTCCAGCACTTGGAGGAGATGACTCTTTGGCAAATGGTGATATTCACAATGTAACAATCTCCCTATACCACGCTAATAATGGCGATTTCCTCGCAACCAAGAAAATCACTCTGATTGTCGCACCTGTATTCTTTGTGGACTTTGAAGAATGGCCAGATGTAATGAAATACAGTCGCCAGAGCGAAGGAGACTGGAGAGTAAAGGTCACAAACGTCGGAAATAAAGACGTTACAGCCGATATCAATTACGAAATTCTGAAACCAGGACTTACCATCGATTCCTTAGACTGGTATCTTGAATCACCTGCTCCAACAAGTTTGTATCTGCCGGTTGGAGTACCTGTTTGGTTGAATTTTACAGTTGTAGCAGATAAGTTCGAACCAGACATTTTCACAGAAGCTCTGCTCCGTGTCACGCTCACGCCAGACGACCCAGAAGTCACGGGTTCTGCAAATGAAGAAACATCCTTGCAAATGTCAAGACTCTTCTCTTATCAAGATTACAAATTAGGTTTGCCGCCGAGCGATAATTCAAACATCACGGAGAACATAGTTTGGTCCCACATACCTGGTGTTGCCGGTAATAGTGCTGTAGAGTACATGATAGAGCTGTGTGATGCTCAAAGAAGAGTAAATCTAACTCAACTAAACCTCGCCCCTGAAGATTTTGTTTGGTCATTTGCAATTGAAATCGAAGGTGAGAATCAAGAACTTGACCTTTCCAATGATTGTGACGGTAGTTCTCATTCAGTCATCTCGCTGCCCTTGCGACCAGAATATGTCACTGATGACCCGTTAGTAATCGTTATCGATACTCCAAATCGGCCAAACATTTTGAAAAATGACGGCTATGACCTAACTTTCAGATTATATCATCCCGAAGAGCACAATGGATTTACAGAATACACAAGCGCCACATTCTCGTTCTACTTCAAGACTGAAGCCCTGCTTACGATAACCAAGTTTGATTATGATGATGATGAACTGTTCGAGGGCTCCACCTCGACAATTTCTGCAACCGTAGGAAACATCGGTACTTCGATGGCAATTGGCGTTACCTCTACTCTGGAATGTGAAGGAGTCAAGGTAACAGATCCGGTAATCAATCACGGATTGATGCCCGGCGATTACACGGTAGATGTCCAATGGGAAGTCGAAAGTGACCACCTTGATTGGTGGGCGCAATCAACCGAAGTTTCCTGTGAGTTATTACTAAGCGGCACAGCTTGGAATGGCTCTGCACTCGAATCAAAATCTGTCACAAGAGAAACCTCAGTTAGTTCATGGTCACCAGGGGTTACTGTTTCGTTCATTGCGTTGCTAGTACTATTAGGAGCATCGGTTGGCCTACTGAGGTTGGTCGGACAAAATGACAAATTCAGACTTGCAGCAATCTATTCCGGCGTCCTTGCGCTTGGTTTCGCTTTCCACTTGATGGACCTAATTTCAAGCGACTACGGAGGTCCAGCCATATTGTTTATCGCTGCTATGTGGGTATGGATTATGACGTGGAAGTCAACGGTTGAATTCCAGTTGATCCATGAGGATTACCAGCGTGCGAGAAAGGGAATAAGTACACTGTATAGCGATCACTTTGAGGTTCTTTCCAACGCAAAGAGACAATTATCGATCATTCTTGCTATGCCGATTCTAGGTATGATTGGTGTAATTCTTGGAGTACCGCCACAAATGAGTCCTGACTCTGCTAACATGTTCTCGCTAGTCGCATATCTCGTAATTGTGATACTTGGAGTTACATTCCTGATTTGGAATGCAAACAGAATGTATGGCTCACTGTACGGTAGATTGACAGAAGTCGAAGTTCAGGCCAGCAGAATAGAGAGAGACCTAGGAGACCCTGCTCGCTTGTTGACGGAATTGGCAAGCGAAGGACTAGACATAAGCTCAATCATCAATCAACCAAGAGCAAGTGCGGCAGCCGCTGGACAAGCAACGTCTGATGAAGTAATTGATTGGGACGAGGATGTTGGCGTCTTAATGGAAGATGAAAATTCAGAAATTGAGTCCCAAACCGGAGACGCGAATCAAGAGGAATTGTCTGCTCAAGAACCAGATGGGGAGGAACAAGAGAGCCTTCCATCAATTGACCTTGATGACCTATTCGAAGATGAGCAAGAGGGAGGTGAGTGAAGATGGCTGAAGAAGAAGGAGTCGAAGTCGGAACCTCCGACCTTGAAGACGCTCGCAGAGTCATAAGAGATTCACAAACAAGTGCAGATAGGCTAATGCGTGCCTCGCGAGAGCTTGAGCACATTGTTTACGGGGTATCTAGAGATGATTCCTCACTAGCCGCAACTGAATATGACATCATCGAGGCAAGAACCAGTTTAGAGCAGCATCAGTTGAGGCGTGCAAACAGGTCTGTCAAACGTGCGGAAAAAGCACTATCTTCCCTAGAAGAAGATGTAGTTGAGTTGCGTAGAAACATTGCAATGTTAAATCGCTTATTGAATGAAAAAACCCTCACTGAAGCAGAACTGGAGACTATTCTGCGTCGTTTACGAAACGCAACCGGTGCTGCAGAAGTTGGAGAGGTCGGGTATGCTGCAGAAGAGGTTGAGCAACTGATCGGAGACCTTGTGGTTGATTCTGCAGTTGCACTGAATCCTTTCCTATTCCGTAATTTCTGGATGGGAGTCGACACTCGATGGCCCGCAGGTGGAGAAACCGGGGTTATGATTGTCAGAATTTGTAACGATGGTTCGCGTCCAATCCCTGAAATGAGATTGGCGCCACCGGTTCCCGAAGAATGGCAGTGTGTACCAGAATCAATTGATTTGCCAATAATGCGACCGGGAGATGTAATTCTAGTACGGTTTGAAGTAAAGCCAGGATTACGCTTTGGATTAGATGAAATTCCTCTGTCTCGCAAGATAGCAATTCAGACAGGGTATGAAGTACAAG
>WTIA01000054.1 GCA_011522915.1 Methanobacteriota archaeon | reverse complement strand
TCGGAAGGTTGCCGTTTTAGCTTAGTTGGTGGAGCGTGGGACTGTTAATCCCAAGGTCATGGGTTCGAGCCCCATAAACGGCGCCACACTACAAAATTAAAGTTTGAACTTGCCTAGACAACTACGCAAACAAGATTCCAATTCAGAGTGAGTGAACTCGTATCCTGATTCTAAAAGACGAGTTGGTCTCACATCTTGGCCTTCTAGAACTAGTTTCTTACCCATTTGGCCGAATAAGATTTTGATTACGAATCCCGGTAATGGTGCGAATGCTGGTCTTCGTAAAACCTTGCCAAGCGTCTTTGCGAACTGCTTCTGGGAGACTGGGTTAGGGGCTGTGAGGTTGTAAACACCGTGAGAATCCTCTTTCATCATTAAGTGATGAATTGCATAGATTTCATCATCTAGAGAGATCCATGATTGCATTTGTTTTCCACCGCCCACAGGCCCACCTGCACCCATTTGGGCAGGGAGTAATAACTTGGCCAATGCGCCTCCAAGTGGTGACATAACAATTCCAGTTCTTAGGTGAATAACGTTGATTCCGGCATCTTTTGCTACATTTGAGGAATTTTCCCAATCTTTGCATAAATTCGACAGTAGGTCGTTTCCTGGATTCGAATTCTCATCAAGAACTTCAGTTCCTCTGTTTCCATAGAATCCTATTGCAGACGAGCAGAGCATTTTCTTTGGTGGACTGTCAAGAGTTGCTACAATTTTGGCTAGGTTCTCGGTTGGTATGATCCTGCTATCCCTAATAAGTTTCAACCGTTTTTTGGACCAGCGTTTGTCGCCGATTCCCGCTCCTGCCATGTGTATTATTGTGTCGAATCCGTTCATATCTCCTTCAATGATTTCCCCGGTCAAATCATTCCACCTGACCACTTTATCTGAGTCAACATCGGTTGGTAATTTTGTACTCGGCCTCAATAATCTGTGTACGTCGTGACCTGCTGCTTCTAAGAAAGCGCACAATTGCAAACCAATCATACCAGTTGAACCTGAGACTAGGATTCTTTGACGGGGTAGGCTAGATGTCTTTTGGATTTGATTCAAATCGTTAGCAACTCTAACACTTCGAAATTCAAACATCTGTTTCATTCTGGGTAGTACTGTGAATCCAGCAGACCAGCCAGTAAAGATATGCACCGGCAATTTGTACTCTACATTGTCTATCACAGATGTGGTTCCGTCCGACTCTGCTTGGAATGTGTGGTGATGATCCCATGCTCCGAACGGGCCTTTCATCATCTTGTCAGCAAATGATTCCCCTGGGATTACACTGTGGTGTTTGGCAACCCATTTTTGCCTGATGGGACCAAGTTTGACTTTGAAAATAGTCTCATCACCATTGACAAGCCTTCCTGCGTTGATTGGTTGAATTCCTTCCCATTCAGGCATAATTCTTCTAAAAGCTCCGTCGCTATTGTACCAATTCCAAATTTCTTGTTTTTTGGCAGAAAATTTTGCTTCGTGGGTAAAGGTAGGCATTCTACTCTCTCCTTTCATACCTAACGCTAGTCGAATTCACTTTTGCATTCCTGAAGAGAGTCTGTTGGGACGAGGGAGACGTGGAATAGGTCTCAATGTATTTTTTTGTGCGATATTTTCGTTTGGTTGAATCTGTGGTCATGCAACGAATTTTACCATAAACTGGTCTTTCAGTCCAGCCTCTGTCGAACTTGCCCAACACCCAGCCGATTCCTGTGTATGTGTTTGGGTCCCTTCCATCAAGAGCCCATTTATCGTTCAGAGCAACCATGTATTCCATTGCTATTTCAGGAGTAGGCGTCCACTCCAATATTTTCTTACCCCACAACATCCTGAGGTAATTGTGTATCATTCCATCAAGTCTTAGTTGCTGCTGAGCTGCATTCCACAATTCATCATGTGTTTCGCCATTTTCAAATTCTTCGAATGTGTAAATGTACGGCCGTGGGTCATTTTCATGTTCCTTCAATGTCTTTTGCGCCCATTCTGGAATTGATGCAAATTCATGATGATTTTGAACTTTCGAGCAGTGTATGAATCCAAGGTCCCTCCAAACGATGATTTGGTCCAAAAAGGCTTCAACATATTCCGGCAGGCTCCACCAACCTGACCTACGTCCATTGTTTGGAGGAATTATTTTTGATATGTCCCAATCATACTCCTCAAAGATTTCAGAAAGGATTTGGTGCGGGCTGATGTGTCCAAAATGAAGGTAGGGGGATAATCCACTGGAACCGTTTAATTCAGGTTGGTTGCGGTTTTCAGAGTAGTCATTGAGACGATTTCTGAAGAATTCTTTCCAAGTTTTGTTTGCAGCTTTTGCTCCACCCAATGTTTGTTGTACTGGCGGAACATCATGGTCAATATCTAACACAGATAGTGCCCTGAGTCCGATGTCATCAATTTCACAAATTCTCCAAATAAATTCGTAAGGAGTAATTGGAGTATTACTTTGTTCGAAAATCTGTTCAATTTTGGATTCATCAAACTTTGGAAGATTTGTTGCATCATCTAGGGGGTTTGCGTTTGGAAATTCTGACATGTGTTGAATTATAGTTTTGTGAAGGTGTCTGCGCAGAGAGTACGCCGTTGTGAATGCTTTTTCTTGTCTCAAGGAAATAAAACCGTTTGAATCGACAACGTGAACTTCACACTTTTCTAACGAAATAGCGATCTCTTTGATTCGTCTCGGTAGGTATACTGGGAATTCATCAATAACTAGAACTTCAGCATGCTCAGTCCATTTTTCTAGGAGTCCCTGCGCTTCATATCTCTTGGTTTCGACATAGGGAACATACGTTACGTTAGTGTCTTCAAAGGCCCTTCTATTGTCCATCATCCCTTGAATTACGAAGGTGTGTGAGCGGTCGTTAGCCCATTGGTGAGCTATTGCTAGGGCTTCAACAACGACTAATGGTAGATTCTTTTCGTTTGCCAAATTTATCGCATGTTGTAATCCGTGATTCCAATTTGTGCGTCTCGCAGATATCATCCAATAGACTATGCATTCGCCAGGGTTTGAATCCTGGTTGTACACCTGAAGTCTATTCTTAGGAATCATTATCTCACTGACCTGTATTGTTTGAATGTCGATTTATGTTGTAAACGTTGTAATCATTGGATTTAGCGAGTGGCCTTGTTGCCTTTATGGACATCCTTTCTCCGCTAAGACCATCAAGGGCTAGGTTGTGCATCGTTTGAGAGACCCAGTTTAGATCTTTCAGGCCATCTAAACCAACCCACTTGATTTCCTCTATCTCTTCAGATGAACAAGAAAATGTATCGCTGTCGACTGATACATCATAACACAAAAACACCGCAGGTTGGTTTCTGGCGATGGTAGAGCGAACCGCAGATAGGCCGATTATCGAGCCGCTGATGCCGGTTTCTTCGACTAACTCTCTGATGACCGCAGTCTCCGGGGATTCCCCCTCGTCAACACTACCCTTAGGTAGCCCCCATCGGTTTTGGAAGTGTCCTCGTGCCTCTTTAACCAGCAAAATTTTGCCATTGTGAACAGCTCTAGCTGCTACCCCCAAATCACAAACTACGCTTGGCATTGGAAATTTAACACACGATGAGGTATTTAATCAACCGTTTATTGCTTATCAGGCCATTGAACATGATATTATAAGCAAAGGTTGTGAAAACATATCATGCTCGCAAATAACATTGAGACTAGTATCGTTGAAGCCGATGCGCTAATGCCAACAAAATTTGGAACGTTCAGAATAAGAGCCTTCCACGACCATGAAAATAACAAAGAACACGCTCTTTTATACTTAGAGGACCCTACCAAGATTCCTATTGTCAGAGTTCATTCTGAATGCCTTACAGGAGATGCATTTGGATCTCTCAGATGCGACTGTGGACCTCAATTGCAGGAATCTATGAAAGAAATTCAAGCACACGGGGCAGGTGCCATCGTATACCTTAAGCAAGAAGGGAGAGGAATTGGCCTGTATGCAAAGATGCAGGCCTACGCACTCCAAGACATTGGATTTGATACCCTAGACGCCAACCTTCATCTCGGACTGCCTGCTGACGCAAGAACTTACGATATCGCAGCAAAAATGTTGAAATCGATTGGATATGACGAATTACATTTGATGACAAATAATCCTGAAAAAAGATTACAATTAGTTGAAAATGGTATCGATGTAAAAAACAGAATTCCGATCGTAATCGTGCCCAGTGAACACAATCTTTCATATCTGAGGACCAAAGCATCTCGCATGGGACACTTGCTTCAAGTGTGATGTGATTTGGATGTCAAAAAGTATCATTGGCCAGACGGCTCCGGACTTTACACTACAAGCTGACGACGGAAGTATGTTCGACAGCACCTCGCTGCACGGCGAATGGCGGGTGATTTTCTTTTACTCCAGAAACAATTCACCAACTTGCAAAAGGGGATGTCTAACTTTCAAGGAACAATATGACCTCTTCAAATCCTCTGGATGTTCAATTGTCGGAATAGGACCTGGTTCATATGAAAAATTGAAAGATTTCAAATCGACAATCGGGGACTTGCCTTTCCCCCTCTTGGCTGACGTAGACAGAGCGGTTGGAGAATCCTACAACATTCCCATCCACTTGGGACAATTCCCAGCGAAGTCTTCGTTTGTAATTGGACCTGACAATAAGGTGCAATATGTGTACGACTGGCTGTTTAGGCCGCGCAGACATGTCGCTAGAATTCTCGCTGAGATTTCCAAGGTTAGTGGAGGGAAATAGATGTGGGAAGAATTACTTCTCGATTCTGGCCTAAATGATAGAGAGGTTAGGTCTATCTTAGTACTTGGTTCAAATCCAAAAATGAAAGCATCCGAATTGGCTAAAGAGTTAGGAACAACAAGACTCGACGCTTACAACAGCCTGTCAAGGTTGCAAGAAATGGGAATTGTTACAGTAACTGCTGACAGACCTATGAGATTCTCTAGTATGAATGTACACCAAGCCATTGAACACATCATAGGAATGAGAAAACAGCAGCTGAATAGGCTAGTCGAAGGATATGATGAGATATCCAAAGACGTTACACAAGAAAAGAAAACTGTTCAAGTCAGTCAACGAAATGTAGATGATCCTCGTTTCGCTGTCCTTAAGGAGAGAGGAAATATTTACAGCAGACTAAAGAAAATGGCCGAGGAATCAGAAGAGCGCCTAATCCTACTTCTTGGGCAGTATGGAATTTTGCACCTTTGCAGAAACCCTGAAGCCCTCGAAGCCGTGAATAACGCCGCAGTTAGCGGCGTAGTCTGCCAAATTATCACTCACTTAGACAAGAGGACAATACGATTTTTCAACGAATTGCACGATTCAATTGAAGTTAGACACTCAGACGAACTAGAATCTCTTGGATTCGTCAAAGATGGAATTGAAGTAATCCAATATCTGAACATTGAGGATAATCCGGTAGGAAGAGGTAAAGACGATGCTGCCTTGATAATCGAATCACCAGCATTCGCAGAATCACATGTAAATCTCATCGACACTATTTGGGAATCAGCAGTCATGTTCGACACTGCTGTTGCAAGATACACTGACAATCAAATTAATGACCCACTTAGATTGACTATCGGAGAAGGTTCATTTTTGAAGAATATCAAATCAGTTCTAGGGATAGATGATGAATTACCAGACGAGGATACTCCCTTCAACCCAGATGCCTTCTTCGCAGCTGGAAGTGAGGTAAACCAGGCTAGGCAGAAACTAACTGAGGGTAAGTTGTCAAACTTGAAGGTTCTAGGCATTGACATTTCGCTCATGCTGAGGCAGATAGGAAATCGAATCGGAAGAGAAATCGCTTTCTCCCTGAGAGGAATTGAGCACGACATTGAGTTCTTAGATGAGATGATGGATTGGTGGGAATACGCAGGCCTAGGTCGCTTAGAGTACGACGTCGATCCAAATTTTCATGTAAGAGTCGGATTAAATCACCCACCAATTGATGACCCTGATGCACTACCTATGTGGGAAATGGATGATGGCATCATTGAGGGAGCGCTCACCAGCAGGTTTTCTAAAGATGCTCAAATTGCTATTCAAAGAGTTGAAGGTAGTGGAAGTGCCGAAGACTTGTGGCAATATGTAATACACAGACATGCATCAGGTTCAACAGAACTATCTGAATAGAGAAAGGAAACGGGAGTTAATATACTCACCCGTATTGTAACATCTATGCGCCTGAGTACTCTTGTACGATTTGCAAGAGAACTTAGAGGGAAGAAGCCAGTTAATATCGAAAAAATCCAATCAATGGGCCTGCTAGCTGTAAAATTAGGTCAAATTTGCGCACTACGTCCTGATTTACTTGAGCCGGATAGATGTATACAATTACAGGAGTTGTACAGCAGGGCACCCTCTATACCTGCAGAAAATTTCGACAAGTTGCTCAACAAGTACACAAGCGAAGATTTCAAATCAAATTTCAACAAAATCGAACCAACACCATTTGCTGCGGCAAGTATCGGGCAAATACATCGAGCTGAATTAAAAGATGGCACAAAGGTTGTTGTTAAATTAATCAAAGGAGACTTCAAAAAATCATTTGAAAGAGATGTAAAACGAATGAAAAGATGGATGAAGATGGGTTTGTTTTTCAATCCAAAATTAAAGAAAGTTGGTAACCCAATCGGCCTATTGAATCACATTGAAGATTACACACTCAGAGAGTTGAATCTATTGAATGAAATAACAGGTAAAGATAGACTAGAACAACTTGCAGTAGAGTATAATGATAAATTTCCAATGCCGAATTTGCGTTTCCCAAAGATCTGGAAGGAACTGTCAAATGAAAACGTACTAGTCATGGAAGAGATACAGGATTCAACACTTGAATCTCATCTCAATGCGGGAACAATGGAGTGGGAAGACCTTCTTCAGTTGTTTAGAATTCATGGAGCATTCATGTTTGGAATGGGAGTCTTTCACGGAGATTTACACCCGGGTAATGCAATGATGAGTTCAAACAAAAACTTCACTTTCATTGATACGGGAGCTATCTGTGAAGCACCTGACCACGTAAGGAAAGCATTGTTTGGATTCTTTTACTTCTTAGCAAAGGGCGAATTGAAAAACGCATTCGATGCCATGTTAACGATGGCTGATGTAGCTCCAACAGGCAAAACATTGCAAACTTATTACGATTCAATGTTCGAATTATATGATGGATTCGTAGGCACATCAGTTAGTGAAGTTTCCCTCACACAGCAAATGATGAAGACCGTAAAGGCTGCTGTATTAGCTGGATGTTCTTTTGGTGATGAAGCGTTTCCGATTATCAGGTCACTGATGTACATGGACGGGATGGTATTGAAGGGCCATCCCGATGTTGACTTGATCTCTTCAATGGGCCCATATCTTGATGAGTTCGCAACATTAATCGACACATCAACACTCCTAGAAAGAGCATCTCGAAGTCATGCGAAAGCAATGGATAAAAACCCCACTTTATTAACACAAACTACGGCGTGAAAATTATGGTCAGTGAGAGAGAACCATCAGTTGCAATTATTGGTGCGGGACCAGGCGGATTAGCATCTGCCTTACTTCTCGCCAAGTCCGGCGTGAAGGTCACAGTATTCGAGAGAAGTCAGAGGGTAGGCGGACGAAACAAAGTCTTTGAACGCGATGGCTTCAAGTATGATTTAGGACCAACATTTTTCCATTATCCCGAGGTCATTGAAGACATATTCCAGGCAATTGGACTCGATGCACACGAGGAGTTGAAACTCAAAAAATTAGACATAAACTACCGATTGATTTTCGGACAAGGTGGAATGCTTGATTGCACCAGCAACATCGACCAAATGATAGAAAGGATTGGAGAGTTGTCCGGCGAAAAAAATGCTCAAGGATTTAAGAAATACCTCGAAGACAACCGAATGAAACTAAACAAGTCCAAACAATGTCTGCAAGAGCCATGGTTTGGAGCAACAGACCTATTATCCAAAAGGGCATTGAGAGTTGCAAAAGTTCTCAGACCACAACGGTCAGTTGCAAAAGATTTGATGAAAATCTTCGACGATGACAGACTAATGCTGGCTATGTCTTTCCAAACAAAGTACCTTGGCATGTCTCCTTTTAATTGTCCAAGTCTATTCACAATGCTTGCGTTCCTAGAATACGAATACGGAATATTCCATCCTATGGGAGGCCTGGGAAGTGTCTCTGAAAGAATGGGTGAAATCGCAAGAGACTTAGGCGTCGAGTTCAGAATGGGTGAGGCCGTTACTGAAGTCATAATGGACAAGAAAACCATCAAAGGAGTTGTAACCGACAAGGGAGAGTTCTATGCAGACAAGGTGGTTATGAACGCTGATTTCGCACAAGGAATGACTTCTTTGTTCCCTGACAACGTCAGAAAAAAATGGTCAAACAAGAAAATTGACAACAAGAAATATTCATGCTCAACCTTCATGTTGTATCTGGGTGTTGACAGAACTTACGACGATTTACCACATCACCAAATCTATGCTTCGAAAGATTACGTTTCCAACCTCGAAGACATCGAAAAGCATCACCGTCTAACCTGGGATGATCCATCGGTGTATGTACAAAATGCGTGTGTCACCGACCCACAAATGGCTCCAGAGGGATGCTCCACTGTCTATGCATTAGTCCCTGTTTCTCACATTCATGAAAACATCAACTGGGAAGATGAAAAAGACCCATTCAGAAACCGAATAATCGACCAAATTGAAACTAAGTTAGGATTTGAAAATTTGCGGGAACACATTGTTTCAGAACTCATCATCACACCTGAAGATTGGGGAGAGCACTGCTACCGTGGAGCTGTTTTCAATCTAGCACACGGCCTCGACCAAATGCTGTGGCGAAGACCCAAAAACGAGTTTGATGAGATTAACAACCTATACCTCGTCGGAGGAGGAACTCACCCCGGAAGTGGACTACCTGTCATTTACGAATCAGCCAGAATTAGTTCTAAATTGATCTTGGACAGTTTTGGCATAAGACCAGACTGGAACGGAGTTGACACATGGTTTGAAAGTCGTAAAAGAAGAAGCAAATCAAACAAATCCAAGGTTGCCCAGAAATCTGAAATCACCCCTGGAAATCCAGCACAAACATGAGGGATAAGAATGCGAGAGGATTCTATTGACAGCGCATACTTGCAGTGCCAAGAAATTTGTAAGGATGCATCAACAACGTTCTACAGCTCATTCTCAGCCCTCGGCTACGAAAAGAGACGGGCAGTTCACGCAGTTTACGCTTTGTGCCGCTGGGTTGATGACATAGTTGATGGAGATGAAGAACCATTGGTTGACGAAACTGTCGACCTTACACAGCAAACCACTCAACGCGACAAGGTACTCAGAGAAATCCACTGTGATAGAAGCCCTTCAAACCCAGAGGATATTCACTTCCAGAGACTGATGGCTTTGGTTTCAATTAGAAACAAGCTGCAACTAGCGAAGGAAGGAAAAATCACATCCAAGGATGAGCCTGTTTTCATTGCACTACAGGATGTGTTTAATCGATTTCCAATCAAATTGCAAGATTTTGAAACAATAATCGAAGGAATGGAGGATGACCTTTATCCAGTTATGTGCAATACATGGGATGAGTTAAGATCGTATTGTTACAAAGTTGCTTCTGCAGTAGGCCTAATCCTAATCGAGATTTACGGCTATGAAGACAGAGCTGCAAGACTTCATGCAATCGACTTAGGAATTCAAATGCAATTGATTAACGTACTCAGAGACGTTTCTGAGGATTATGAAAGAGGTCGAGTATACCTACCTAAAGAAGTACTGGCATCCCACAATATCGACGTTGAAGATTTAGTAAATCCTAACCTCCCCCAAAACCCATCCTGGGCGTCATTCATGAGAGAATATCTTGAGGTTGTACGTCGGCACCAAACATCTGCCGTGCACTTATTCGAATACCTAGACTCTCGTTCTCGTGTGCAACCCAGAATTATGCTGGATGCATACACCAAGATATTCGATGAAATAGTAAGGCGCTCAGGCGACGTATTCTCTGCTCCACTCAAGTTGTCTTTAACATCAAAGATGTCTTTGTGGATGAAAATCAACTACATGAAACTACAAGCGAGAATTTACACAGAATAATCGGTGATAAAATGGAATGCAATATCGATGCAAAAGGAAAGGCTGCAAGATTAAGATTAGGAATAATGGCTGTGATTGGCTCAGCTTTACTCGCAGCGACTGTACTTCTAGGAATCCTTGAGGGAACCTTCTGGTGGATTGCCGTCGCTGGTTCTGCATTTGGCGGAGCATTCTCTATCTGGGAAGCAAGAGCGGGCTGGTGCATTGTGCGAGCCATGGGATTCAAAACCCCGTTGTGATACTTTATTCCCACTCGATTGTACCTGGTGGCTTGTGAGTAATATCGTATACTACTCTGTTTACTGCACCCTTGACTGTGTTAGTAATTCTAGTACTAATTTTCGCTAATACATCGTGTGGAATTGTTGAATATCTGGCAGACATTCCATCCATAGACTGTACCGCACGAACTACTACTGTCTCTCCGTATGCTCTTACATCCCCGTGAACACCAACTGAGCGAACTGGCAATAGGGCAGCGAAATACTGCCAAGGAATCTCCATCTTTCCTTCCGCTGCTGCTGCTTCAAGTTCCTCTTCGACGATTGCACATGCTTCTCTAACAACGTGCACTCTCTCTTTGGTCAGAGGTCCGAGACATCTTACTGCAAGTCCTGGGCCGGGGAATGGTTGCCTATCAGCAACTTTGATTTTCAATTGCCTTGCTAAATCTCGGACTTCGTCTTTGTATAAGTCACGGAGAGGTTCGACAACCTCGAGAGTCATATCTTCTGGCAGCCCTCCAACGTTGTGATGGCTCTTGATGGTATCACGCACTCCTCCACCAGATTCAATCCAATCCGGAGCAATGGTTCCTTGAACTAAGTATTTGGCACCAACCTTGCTTTGCTCTTCTTCGAATATCCTGATGAATAACTCTCCGATAATTTTTCGCTTGCTTTCAGGATCTGTCACATCTGCCAAGGCCTCGAAATATCTCTCCTCTGCAAACACGGTAGTGAGGTTCAGTCCGTGAGCTGCTAGCATTTCTTGGATTTCTTCAGTCTCGTTTTTTCTCATCAAACCGGTATCGACATACACACAGTGTAACTTATCGCCGATTGCTTGATTCGCAATTACGGCAGCAACGGTTGAATCTACTCCGCCACTACAAGCAATAATTGCTACGTCGTCGATCTCATCCTTCATTTTCTGAGCCGACTCTTCTATGAAGGATGCGGCATCGAACATCAAGCATCCCTACCGTTGACCTCGGCATCCATTTGCTTAACCCTAGCAACCTGGTCGAGCTTATTTTGCTTCAATGCAGCCGCATAAGTTTCATTTCCAAGGGCTAGTATTTGTGTTGCTAGGTAACCAGCATTGTCACCACGGTCAACACCTACTGTTGCCGCTGGTACTCCCGGAGGCAATTGTGCTATGGACAGTAAACTATCGTATGGAACTCTACCTCCACATGGCACACCGATTACTGGCTTGGTTGTTAGTGCTGCAACAGCGCCTGGAAGTGCTGCTGCTAGACCTGCCATCGCAATGAATACCGTACATCCATCTGCTTCTGCATCGTGAACGATTTGTTCAACGAATGCTGGAGAGCGGTGTGCGCTAGCAACTCTAAGTTGGTAAGAGACCCCGAATTGTTCGAGTATCTTTGTACATTTTTCTGCGACTGGCATATCAGACTTGGAACCTAGTAGTATTGTAACGTCCATGCCAACCTCGCCATTGACGGTGGTTCATCAACGTACCGCGCGATAAAATGAATTTGTCTGAGCGCAATAATGCATCATTACACCAAAATTAGGTATGAATTGCTATGCTGTTGCTTTGTAATTTTCAAATCTGGATTTTCATTGAAACCTATTTTCAGTTGGCTAGTTGATATCGACTAACCTCGGTGGCTGTTGTTGAATTTTCATCAAACAACCACAACCAATTTCCTTGAGCCAATAGATGGCTTCCAGAAATCACTTTAATTGGTTTTGTTGAAACATATTTTCTTATCTTGACAACAAAATGTGGTATAAGCCAGGCCGATATATCTTGTAGATTCCATTCATTTTTCCGCCACTCTCTGTTAGGATTTAATAGACGTTTTAGTTGAATTTTAACATCATTGACTATGAGTTTGGCCCTGGCAATAACTTCAGGACTCATTTTGTCTATCTCAAGGTAAACACGAAGCAGGGACATAGCGAGTGCCACCTTGCCCTGCCTAATTGCCAAACAAGTTGCTGTAGCGACTAATTCCCCCTCTGTATTTTTGTCCGCCTCTAGTAATTTGACTAGATTTAAAGTTAATTTTTGTTGATCTAAAATCATTCTATCTGTATGATGCTTATCAAAGATAAACGGAGTTACCCATCGATACTCAATAAGTGGATTGTAATAGGTAAAAATTAGTCCTCTCACATCTAAGGGGCAATCTTGCATAATTCCACATTATGGTCTTCATTTACTAATCAATCTGTGACTCATTGCTAAAATTGAAATTGATTGGTTCATCTGCCTCAATTACAGTTTTCCCGTTGGAGCGAACTCCCCTCACCATATTCTTACCTAATCTAAAAAGTGGTTTTTGAGCCCACTTTTTGTAAAAATACGTTGCGCCATCAATGTCTGGAAGTGGCCTTTCAGGGTCCCATTCTAACCTGTAGGCTTTAATTGAAATTGCCGATAAAAATGCGGCTGTTCGATAATTAATCGTCCATACAATCAATGCTATGATTGCTTGAATAATTTCAGGTGGCTGGAAGAATAAGGAAAAAGCTGCAAAGGGTGAGATTAACAGTTTCAGCATATCCACTCTTCCCGGAACCATGGTTGCCCCCAACCATACAGCGGCTAAAGATAGCATAATTCCAGCGGCAAGGAAAGATGTAGGCCACAAGCCATCGGTTCTAACAAGTAAGATTAGACCTACAGTCAAAGGCAAGAGCGACCAAGCCATTGGATAGAGCATCTTTGGTCCGGCTCCTGGAGCCTCAACCTCTTCCCAATCCATGATACTCCTACCCCTCATGGAACTTCAATGATTTCATTACTGAATCAATTACTCGTCGAATGGGTAGGAAAGTGTCAGGTTCCTAGCAGCATAAACTTCGTCAACTCTGCGAACCTTGGTTGTAATTGGAGCATTGTGAAGTGTTTCCGGATCTTCCTGAAGAACCTCTACGAATTTCTTAGCAAACTCATCAAGGGTCTCTTTAGATTCTGTTTCTGTTGGTTCCACCATCATACACTCTGGAACAATTAATGGGAAGTATACAGTTGGTGCCATGTAGCCTTTATCTAGCAACCCTTTGGCTATATCCATCGCACCTATTCCACATTGTTCCTTCATTGGCGCCATGGAAATTGTGAATTCGTGTTTGACAACATCTACTGGAGCACCATCAACAAACAAGTGCCTTACGCCTGCCTTATCTGCTTCTTGAATTATCTTGTGTCGCAAATAATTTGCATTCAGAACAGCGTGTTGAGACATGGTCTTGAGACCGCGCCCGTATCTTCTGTAGTATGCCCAACATCTGATTACAGCGCCGCTATTTCCATGCCATTGCTGAACTTTGCCTATGCTATTTGCTGGCTCGTGCCAGTGATACCACCATTCGTGGTTGGCTGATGTCACTTGGTCACCCGCTAGAATCGGTCTTCGCTTTACCACTGGCCCTGGCAAGAATTCAGCGAGATGTGCCTTCACGCCAATAGGACCTGAACCGGGACCTCCCCCCCCATGTGGTTGGCTGAATGTTTTGTGAAGGTTGTAGTGAACTGCATCGAATCCCATGAGGCCAGGAGATGTTAGCCCCAAGATAGCATTGAAATTTGCACCGTCGTAGTACATTTGGCCACCAGCAGAATGAACAATTTCTGCTGCCTCTGCAATCTCTGGCTCGAATAAACCAAGCGTGCTTGGATTTGTAATCATCATCGCTGCTGTGTCATCGCCAACTACGGCTTGCAGGGCACTTAGATCCAAGCGTCCGTCTTCTTTGGAAGGGATTTCAATGATCTCAAACCCTGCCATAGCAGCGCTTGCTGGGTTAGTTCCGTGAGCAGAATCTGGTACGATTACCTTGGTTCTTTCTAATTCACCACGACTTCTGAAGTATTCCTGAATGCATCTAATTGCTGTAAATTCACCTTGAGCACCAGCGACAGGTTGGAGAGTCACAGCATCCATACCAGCGCAGATTCCAAGCATATCTTGCATCTCATGGAAAATTGCTAGCGTACCCTGAATTTGATGTTCAGGTTGTAGTGGGTGAATGTCAGCAATACCTGGCAATTGTGCAATTACTTCGTTTACCCTTGGATTATGCTTCATCGTACACGAACCTAGAGGGTAGAAGCCAGTATCGATTCCAAAGTTTCTGCTAGAAAGCCAAGTATAGTGTCGGACCATTTCTGGTTCAGACATTCGTGGCCACCTTGGTAACTGTGAGCGGACTAGCGAGGAGGGAATTTGTATGTTTTCAGCCGGAGATATTGGGTCTGGCTGAGAGTAGCCTCTGCCTGTAGCACCATTGTGTTCAAACATGTGGCTCAAGCGCTCACCTCCTGTAGTAGAGATGCAGACCAGACCGCAAGATGCGCAGCTAGAAGTTCAATTTCTGTCGCTTTGGTTTGGTCGCTAAATGATACCAGCAACCAATTCTTTCTTTCAGGATACCAAGCGGACAAGTCGAATCCACCAATCAGTCCCTGAGTGTCTAAATATGCTAAGCAATCGCCTGCATTCCCCGGGAGTTCTACTACGAACTCATTGAAATTAGCACTTGTGAGATGAGGAAGGGCAATAGTTGGAATTTCCGCTAACTTTTGCTTTGCTAAATGGCATGCAGCCATATTTCTCTGTGCCAATTTTTGTAATCCTTCTGGACCAAGTAAAGACATGTGCATGGCTCCCATCAAGGCTATCAAAGTTTCATTTGTACAGATATTGGAAGTTGCACGGTGTCTCCTAATGTGCTGTTCACGAGTTGACAGGGTTAAACAAAATGCTTCGTTTCCATCAACATCTATCGAGCGCCCGACGATTCTTCCTGGCATCTGTCGAAGGTAGGCCTTCGTACAGGCAAAAATCCCGTAAAGAGGGCCGCCGTAAGTTATAGGAGATCCTAGTGCTTGTCCTTCTCCGACAACAATATCTGCGCCGTAATTTCCAGGAGCTTCAATCAGTCCCAAACTTACAGGCGCAACACCAACAATGAATGCAGTATGTTCACCAATAATCTCCTTGACCTTAGTTAATCCACCATCTAGTATGCCCAATGGATTAGGTTGTTCAACATAAATACCACATGACCCCGCTGCCTCACCTAGCGAATTCAAATCCAATGTTCCATCTGAGTTGTGCTTGAGTGTTTTTACCTCAATTCCGCCACCTTGAGTGTAGTTGTGGATGACAGACATTCGAGATGGTGGAATCAATTCACTAACGTAAACAGTATCTTTCTGCGTAGCTTTTCGGTTGTGAATTCTTACCGAACATGTTAGAGCTTCAGCGGCAGCTGTCGAGACGTCGTAAACGGATAAATTTG
>WTIA01000047.1:14538-16076 GCA_011522915.1 Methanobacteriota archaeon | reverse complement strand
AAGAATCCTAACGTACGCATCGGTTTGGCCATGCCGTGGAAGGATTTCCCAGGCGAATATGAAAATGCAAGCGAGTATGCTACCAATTCAACGCTCGACCTAATGCCATATTGGGAAAATCTTTCACAAGAACTCAGTGCAGATTATCCCGGAACAGAAGTGTTCACCTTCCATCATGGCGCTCTTGCCTATGAGATGCGGGAGATGTTCGAAGCAGGCGATCTAGATGGGGATACTGAGCGACTTCAGGGGCCAAAGGCGACCTCACTTTTCACAGATGAGAAGGGCCATGCCGGAGATATTCTCATCGATACAGGAACGCTAATTTGGCTTCATGCAGTTCACGGGGTTGACCCGATGACAATGCCTGAATTCACGCAATGGGAAGTCGATATTCGCCAAATTGCAAAAGACTCAATCGATGGTCAGAATCAAGAATAGGTCTCTTCAACCCATCCAAACGATGATTTGAGAATCGATTGAATCCTTGGTATAAGAAGCGCCAAAACAGGAAAAAGCGTGAACAAAAGGAAGCGCTTGCAGAATGATACGTCGGAACACTGTTCCAAAATAATACTATAATGTAACAATTAGAGAATGGTATATGTGGACCGACGAACAACTTGCCGAACAAGGCTGGAGCCAAGAACAAATTGCTCAGTATAGAATTCAGCAAGATATTGCAGAATCACCGAAGGAAAATCTAATTCCTGAACAAGCAACTGAAAGTCAATTTACAAACTCTGGAAACCCGGATTCGCTTACCACAGTCAATGCAAGTAATAATCTGCAAACAGGGGGTTTAGCGGATTCCAAACTTACAAGCACAGCGTCAATGTTTCAAGATAAAACACAAACTATTCTGATTGTTTGTATGATGATTATCGCTCCTCTATCACTCTACGGAGTTTTCACAGAAGGTCCAGAAGGACCAGCAGGTGTAACTGGCGAACAAGGAGAGAACGGAACCGCAGGTTCAAGTTTCCATCTAGTGCAAACTTCCGCAGATCTACCCACTTGTGATGAATCAGTCAACAATCAGATTTTCTTTGTAGCCGATGATTACGGCTTCGAAATCTGTCAAAACCAAGCATGGAGTGTAATCAATCTGACCGGTTTACAAGGCGAGCCAGGGTTGGATGGCTCTGATGGATTGAATGGTACAGACGGTGTCAACGGTACAGATGGAATTGATGGAAACAATGGCCAGAATGGTGCAGACGGTAATGATGGCGCTGACGGCCAAGATGGAGTTAACGGAAGCGATGGTGCTGACGGAACAAATGGGTTCACATCTCTAATCGTTTCAAGTTTTGAGCCAAGCGGGGTAAATTGTCCAACCGGTGGAACAAGAATCGATACCGGAATCGACGACAATGGGAATTCAATCTTAGAGGGTGGCGAAATCGATGATACTATTTTCATTTGTAATGGCGAAGATGGAAGTGATGGAGCAGATGGAGCCAACGGTAGTTCCACTACCACCATGATGGTTGCACGCCTTTCTGTCGCACCTGCATACCTTGGATGCAACGGCA
>WTIA01000047.1:0-14438 GCA_011522915.1 Methanobacteriota archaeon | reverse complement strand
ACCATGATGGTTGCACGCCTTTCTGTCGCACCTGCATACCTTGGATGCAACGGCACTGGACAATTACTTCAGCAAGGATTAGATGACGGCTCAGGAAATGGAATTGCTCAAAACGGGATTCTTGAATCTGGCGAAATTATCACTAGGTCACTGATCTGTACTACATTTTCTGTGGATTTAATTCAAGACATACACCCAGGTACGCTTGGAAGCCTTCCTCAAGAATTTATCACGATAAACAACACGATGTATTTTGTAGTTTTCAACGGCAGTCTTTACCAAATCTTGAGTCTAGATTCTAGTGAGAATCTTTCCATTACCTACTCTGCACCTGCGGGGACCTCGATTACAGGGCTTACAGCAGTAGGAAACCAGTTGATGTTCTTAGGCAGTACGTCTACACACGGATTAGAGCCATGGGTATACGATTTTGGTAACGGGACTGCTTGGATGATATCTGATATTTTCCCGGGTACATCTAGCAGTTTTGCTGGAGAATTTACTTTGATTGGAACAACAGTATACTTTGCAGCTCGAGATAGTGCTGGAAGCACAGGTATTGGAAGATATGACCTCTGGGCTTATGAAACTTCAAATTTCAGCGTTTGGAAGGTTGAGCCGGATATACAGCCAAGCGATTTCGTTGTTGTAGGAAATGACCTGTATTTCTCAGCCGAAGACCAAGGAGGAGTAGGCATTGAATTATGGAAGCATGATAGATCTTTAAACTCTACATTTGTCGTACAAGATATTAATCCCGGTGTACTTTCCTCTGACCCTGAATGGTTAGTGTTGATGGGTACTACAATCTACATGTCTGCAGGTGCAGGTACAACATACGGCACTGAATTATACGCATATGATACCGCAAACAATTCTACATGGCTTGCAGCAGATATACGTCCTGGAGTTGCAGGTAGCGGGCTCTCAGAATTGGTAGTAATTGGGACAAGAGTCTACTTTCACGCAACATCGGGCACATACTTCGAAATGTGGGTCTATGAGAGTACGAACAATTCATTCTGGGCAGCCACGAATTTGCAGACTACTTCAGGATCTGGAGGGGCTCGCCACATAACAGTACAAGGTAGCACCGTTTTCTTCGCTTCAGACGATGGTAACACTGGGAATGAACTTTGGGCACATAATATGATCAATGAAACGACCTGGCAAGTCATAGACTTGAACCAAGGAAGTGGCAGTTCAAATATCTTGGATATCCACGCCTATGCAGGAAATGTATACTTCTCTGCTAATGATGGTTCAACTGGACATGAGTTGTGGCGCCTAATCTTCTCGAGACAGGTAACATTCGTCTAATCGGTTGCAACTCTGATTACTCTGGTAGTTCTGTAACCCTGTAAGACCTTGAGATATTTCTTGGCACGGATTTCAGCATCGAGAGTTTCGTCACCGGTGTCGATTCTCAATTCGTTTAGCCCAAGGAGCTTAGCAGGAGTTGCAATACCGAGAATATTATCGATACCAATTGCTCTGAGTACATCAGGAGATAACTGAAGGTTTCCTCTACCAATTAGGAAACCTTGTCCACCCATTGGAGATAGTAGTAATTTGATCTCTCCTTCATGTCCGTTGATTATCTCAAGCAAGCCTTTCTCGTTTAGGTCGTTGTACATCTTTCCCGCATGTTGAATATCTATTCCTAGTAGCGTTGAATCATGCCCAATTTGTTTCGAAATTTGTCTTAGTGTACCGCCACTTCCCCACACGAGCATTAAATCATGATTTTCTTCAACCAGATTTGCAATGTGAGATGACATTGCCTCAAGAGTTTCTTCTTCAGATTCTCTTTGAACTTGCTCTTTTGCTCCTTGCATCCATCTAGGGCTAGCAGGTGTGAACGCCTCACCATACATTCGAACTTTCCATTCGCCTTTGCGATAAATTTCTTCATCCAAATCCATAACTTCAGTTCTAGCCACCATCAGGTCTCCGGTAAAGAATGACCAGACAACCTCAGCTGCCGCCTTAGGAGTTGTTGCAAAACATCCACTGTGCATCTTCACACCACCCGGTACTCCCACAAGAGGAATTTCTCGGTCGCCTAATGCTTCTACAATATCTCGTGTGGTCCCATCACCACCAGCGTACAAGAATAGGTCTGGAGTATGGGCTTTGATGAAGTCAGATGTAGAAGAAGCATCGGTTTTCTCTGGAGTAGTTCCCGTAGACGTATATTCTCCAGGAATCCAGTCTCCGCCCATCCTACCATCCCATGCTAGGATTTCAATAGGCTCTCTTGCTAACTCTGATAGCTTCTCAAGGCATTGCTGCATTCTGGGTCCAGCCCTGTCCTCAGCGCCGGCAGCACGGGCTTCAGCGGCCCTTCCATCACTTCCTTTGAAGCCAAGTCGGCCTCCTAGGCCAGCGTCGGGATTGACAACAACTGCAAGGCGCATATTTAGCCCCAAATATTCACGATACATCAAACCGATTATGTATTGTTGGTCTCAAGCATCTTACATGCAGAGAAGGAAAGATGACCTCACCTTCGAAGGTGCTTGGAAAAACCAACTCGAAGAGGAACAGAAAGAATCAGTTCCCAAAGAGAAAAAAGAGGCCAAGGTACACGAGGCTCCTGCATTCCGTGGACAAAAAGATGGGGTGGAAAACCGTACTGAAATTCGAATGGCAAAAAAACAGCCACCACCACCAGAGAAGAAGAGAGTAGAGGTGGTCTCTGAGCCTTCATCAAAAGAAGGCGACGATTTTGATGTAGAATGGTAATTCATCATCACAACCGATAACTCAATTTTCTTCGACTGTTAATCGCCAATCTGAAAGGTAGGAGCGTCCCCGAAGGGGACGGAGGCAAGACAATGTCAATGATTTCAGTCACCCTGCCGGACGGTTCAGTTAACGAATACGCGTCTGGAATAACGGCAGGAGAAATCGTAATCGACATAGAAGGCAGAAAGCACGATTGCGTCGCTGCTCTTGTAAACGGTGAGCAGAGGGATTTCTCTTCAACACTCGATTCAGATTGCACGGTTGAAGGAATATCTGGGTTCACGGATGAAGGAATTCACATACTTCGTCACAGTGCTGCACACTTACTAGCACAAGCTGTAACCTCAATTTATCCAAACGCCAAACCCACAATTGGACCAGCAATCGACCGAGGATTCTACTACGATTTTGCAGATTTGGAAGATTTCGGTGAGTCTGAATTGAAAGTTGTTCAAAAGAAAATGCATGAAATTGCGCGAAAAAATCTCACTGTCGAGCGGGTTGAGTGCACCGATTCTGAATTGAATGATCTCTTTTCCTCTAACCCATACAAAATAGAAATCATCAACGATAAATTGGAAGATGGAGACAGTTCAACCATATACCGTCAAGGCGAATGGTACGACCTTTGTCTTGGACCACACGTACACTCTACAGCCAAATTGATGCACGTACGTCTCACTTCTGTATCCTCAGCATTCTGGAGAGGAGACCAGAGCAGAGAACAGTTGACCAGAATCTATGGCATAGTTGAGCCAACTAAAGATGCACTGAAAGCGACCATGTCGGCTATTGAAGAAGCAAAAAAGAGAGACCACAGGAAATTAGGAAAAGACCTGCAACTATTCCACGTCGATGAAGACGTTGGACAGGGCCTCATTTTGTGGACTCCAAGAGGAGCAGTAGTCAGAACATGCCTTCAAGACTTTATTTCAGAGCATCTAACTCGTCAGGGATATCATCAGGTATACACGCCTCACATCGGCAAACTAGACCTTTACCGAACAAGTGGCCACTTCCCTTACTACCAAGACTCGCAATATCCGCCTTTGGTCGAGAAAGATATGATGGCGAAGTTAGCCAGCGAAGGTTGTACTTGTGGTGAATTGTCCAACATGATGGCTGCAGGTGATATAGAGGGATATATGCTGAAACCGATGAATTGCCCGCATCACATCAAAATTTACTCATCTCAAGCACGCTCCTATCGTGACCTACCGCTAAGATTGGCAGAATTCGGAACTGTTTACAGATGGGAGCAATCGGGAGAAATTTCGGGAATGACTAGAGTCAGAGGATTTACTCAGGATGATGCTCACCTATTCGTAACAGAGGACCAAATAGCGAGCGAAGTGTTGGGCTGCATAGAGTTGGTTCAAGTCATCTTCGAGGCTCTTGGTATGACAGATTACCGAGTCAGAGTAGGCCTAAGAGATCCGGATTCGAGCAAATATGTAGGAGCGAGCGAGAAGTGGGATTTGGCTGAAAAAGCCTGTAGAGAAGCTGCAGATAGTCTTGGAGTAAACTGGTCAGAGGAAGCGGGGGAAGCCGCATTTTATGGTCCCAAAATCGATTTCGTGGTGAAAGATGTAATCGGCCGTGAATGGCAGTTGGGGACAGTACAGGTCGACTATAATCTCCCAGAAAGATTTGATCTCCAATACAAGGGCAGCGATGGAGAATTGCACCGACCAGTGATGATTCACAGAGCACCATTTGGTTCGATGGAAAGATTCTGCGGAGTTTTGATCGAACATTTCGCTGGCAAATTCCCTACATGGCTAGCTCCAACTCAAGTTCACATTCTTACAATATCAGAGAAACAAGTGAACTATGGTCGCGATGTTGTGTCAAAGCTAAAGTCGGCTGGAGTAAGAGCAGAGTTGGACGATGGAGACCATACCATCGGTAAGAAGATTCGAATGCACAGGAAATTCCAACCTGCTTACATGTTGATTCTCGGAGATGACGAGGCGGACAACAATACAGTTTCAATAAGAGCAAGAAACGGTGACCAAAGAGCAGGAGTAGACCTTGATATGTTCCTAGAGGAATTACTTGGAGAAATTGAGAACAAAGCCGCAACACCATCCCTAGTTCCCCCCAAAGAAGATTGACGAGGCTATGGCATGGGTATTGAATTAGTCAGTGGCTTAGATAGTATGGCTATTCTCGCCATAGGGCTATCTGCATTGATTTCTTATCTGTTCCAAGAGTACCTAATTCCCAGAGGTCTGTCTGGATTACAAGTTGCCTTTCCAACCGGTCCCAAACGTTACGAAGTTCACACCGTAACAGCTGATAAATTTGAGGCCAGAGAATTGCTGAAAACTAAAGGTATGAGAAATGGCTTGATGGTTTACGTCATGGCTCTCACAGGTGCCATCCTGTTGGGCATGGAATGGTTATTTTATCAAATGGGTTTGATTGATGGGCTCCATCAAATATCTCTTGCAGTTGCTCTTATTTTGATAATCGTTCCTGCAATGATTTCAACCGGCGTCTCTATGAGCACACAAATTGTTAACAGAACAGGTGGTAGAAGAGCAACTCTTCAGGGAGCAAGTACTTTCAGAAATGGTGTTGGCGTATCAATCACGATTCTTTGGTTCACTTCATTGCTTATGTTGTGGTATATCATGTCCTTTGCTGGTATTGATTTTGACCGTAGACTGGCATTGACCGGATGTCTTGCCTTCGCTCCAGGATTCATTGCTTACGGCAGAGTAATGGGTTCATCTTGGACTGCTCTTACAGAATCAAGCAGACAATTATCCAAAGGAGAACCCTCTGCATTCTATCCCTACAAACCTCCAGCGAGGAAGCAATTTGTCTCAACATTAGTTTGGATAAACACGGCTGCCATGCCATTTATTGCATTCAATACTCTAATTTCTCTAATCTTACTAGGAATAGACCCTAACATGTTCCAGCACACAGATAGAGTGCTAGAATTGCCAGAATACCGCCCCCAATCTTCGATAATGGAGGAAGGTGGTGTAATCGGATTCTATGCAATAGAATTGTTCGCACACATATCTGAGCCAGGAATAAGGGTTCCATTGGTTACAATAGTCCTTCTTTTCTTGTTACTAAACGTCGCTATCGTAGGTTTCCTATTTGTTTATGAAGTCGCAAGAATCCTCTTTTTGGATATTGCAGATGTATCTGGAAAGGGAGGAATTCGTTTAGCAGACTCACGATTATTGAGAAGCGAAAGAAGTCAGCAAGCGAATGTTTTGAATTTCTGTTTCACTGGATTTGCCGGACAATCCATGCTTTTACTAGCGCTTGCGATGTTGACATTCTGGGATTCGCAATACCTTCCTCAAGGGCCTCAGTGTGGTACTTGGGAAGAATCGATTTGCCAGGTCATCAGAAAAGATGCATTGGAAGAGATGACTTGGATGTTGGCTTCGGGCGGCCAAGTGGTTTTCTTGGGAATATGGATTCTCTCCAGAAGAACCGGGCAGAGATTAGATGACATTTCGTTTGATGCAATGGCAAATCAAAAGCGAATTGAATTAGAAGCAATCGAGAAAATGATCTATCGCCAAGGCAAAGATTTCAGAGAGTTGATTACTTCTGACAACTGGTCAAGAGCCATGGAAAAAATGGAACTGCTTTACGAAGACCATGGAGAAGAAAGCATCGAAGGTTTGTCACTTGTAAGAAGAACAGAGGCTAGTATGGAGATGCTGATGGCGTTTGGAAGATGGGACCAGGCCGAACAGGTTGCACTGTCTTTCCTTGCATTACGGGCGGGAAGAACCGCCGAAATAGCGAGAACAATTCTAGCAGCTGCATCTCTTGCTCAAAGAGACATCCCTGAGGTAATTCCTCGTTTAGAATATTTAGCAAACGAAGATATCGAATCTGCTAGGCTGAAATGGGTAACCTCAATCTTAGACCCGACCGTGAAACTACCGGAATCGGTTAGGCCACTTCTTCGTTTGGACGGACTAACAAAGCGTAACATCGACCTATTGAAGCGCTTCAGAGACGGAGTTCCGGGCAGCAACATTTCTTGGAAATTTAAGCCATCTACAAAGTTGCATATTTTAGGCGACATCGCCCGATTTAGAATATGGTCACAACCAGAAATCGCATTAGATAAACTAGAGGCTTGGGTAAAGAAAAATGAGATCGATATGGATGAATGGCCACACGGTCAAACTGCTCGAGCCCTTCTGTACCTAGATCGAGGAATGAAGGCTAGTGCGATAAATATCGTTGAGAAAGCTATGAAGAAACATCCTCGCCACCCTCATTTGCGCAGACTTGCTATCCACCTTGCATCCAAAGGAGAGTTAGAATTGCCTGAAAGTGAGAAGACTGGATTAATTTGGGCAGACACAATGGAAGGCGATTGGGAGAAGAATTGGCAGACTTCTCACAATGTAGTAACCTCCCCAGACAATAGAACAAATATGATGAAAATTCATTCTTGGTATGCTAATGCATGGATTACACGAAGAGAAACCACCACAAAGAATCTAGGGAAGAAAGGTTGGAAAAAGGCTTCATGGCCGCAACCACCGTTTGCAAACTATCTGATTATGACTGGACTAATCGCTACTGTAGGAGGTGTGCCAATCGACCTAGGTCTGCCGGGTTGGATTGACTTCGAGGCGTGTGAGAAAGCGAATTTATTGGACCTTTAATCAAAGTAGGTTGTCCACAAGTCCTTCGATATCTTGCGTTTTACCACAATATCTACATCTCAATTCCAGAGGGTCTCTCTTAGTTACGACCAAACGGTGTGGAAGAGGCTCCCTCGGGTTGATTGTTATACAATTTGAGAAGGTACACCTAGCTACATTTACGACTTCTTCTGTGAGATTAATTTCAAGCTTCTCTGCAACAGAATACGCTCGAATAATTGCCACTGATGCGTCGGGTGCAACCAATGCCAATCTATCCAACTCGTTTTGCGTTAACTCTCTATCTTCGACCTTGATTATGTCCTTACCTCCCATCTTTTTGGATGGAACATTCATTACAAGTGATACAGGGTTTGACATGTCGCCTTCAATTCCAAGCATTTTCAAAACTGAAAGTGCCTTGCCAGCGGGCACATGGTCGATTACAGTACCATTTCGAATAGCGGTAACTCGTCTCATATTCGCTTCTTGACTCATAGAACCACCCCGTCTTTGGTAACATCTTCAGGAACTTTAACTCCTAGTAACCAGCACATTAGTGCCATTCTTGCAACAACACCGTTGAACGCCTGTTCAAAGTAGCGTGCGTGCCTGGTTGAGTCAACAGATGGATGAATCTCATCAACTCTTGGCAATGGATGCATTATGATCATTTCAGGCTTGGCGCCGTCCAAATCGCTAGCATTCAATTTGTAGGCTCCAGCAACTTTTGTGTATTCATCCTCATCGGGGAATCTTTCTTTTTGTATGCGGGTCATGTAAATGACATCCGCAGTATTGATTTGACCTAGCAGGTCGTTTGTTTCAACCACTTCTGCACCGTGTGCATTCAGGTCTTCAACAATTTCCTCTGGCATGCGCAAACTTTCAGGAGAAGCAAGGGTAACATTGCATCCAAATCGAACCAAAGCATGGGATAAGGAATGGACAGTTCTGCCGTATCTCAAATCACCTGCAAGAACAACGTTTAATCCCTCAAGTGTGCCGTGTGCTTGTCTAATTGTGAATAGATCTAGCATGGTTTGAGTGGGGTGGTGTCCTGCTCCATCTCCGCCGTTGAGAATTGGTACTTTTGCGCTATCACAGGCATATTGTGCTGCGCCTTGCCTGGGATGTCTCATCGCAATGATATCGGTGTATCCATCGACCATTTGTATTGTATCGAACAATGTTTCACCTTTAACGACGGAAGATGTTTTCACATCTCCAAGGTTTACAACATCCCCGCCCAATCTCTTCATCGCTGTCTCGAAAGACATACGAGTTCTAGTTGAGGGCTCGAAGAATAGATTTCCCAGAATCCTACCTTGTAAAAGGGGCAGATATAATTCCCCGCGTGCAACGGGGAGCAGCCTTTCTGCATCATCAAGAATCGATATAATTTCCTCGTTTGTCAGGTCATCCATCGTGATTAATCCGGGCATAACACTCCCCCTTCCGTCGGTATTGGGCCAAAGCCGACCTTGAACATATGGGCGCGTAATTCCGCTTTCTTGATGTGCTATGGATTCTTCCTTGGTGTCATGCGCAGGACTTTTCTGCTGGTGTTTTTGCTTTTGATGCCTGCCGTATGGGCCGAAGAAGGCAGTTCTTGGGTAGTTGAAGTCGAAGACCAGTTTGGCAATCCGGTTTCAGATTGCGAAATTATCCTAATCGAACCTTGGAGTGGCGGAGAAATCAATGAACCTGGAAAAGGAATGTATCAAGCGAAGGCTACATGTGAAGGATATGTGGTGATGTGGCACCCTCCGGTACCATCTACTCAAACTACGGTTATTTTACAGGCACATCCAATCATAGAAGACCTATTCTCGGTGGAAGGAGCTCACACGATGCAGGTTTTGGGTAGCGAATGGGAGGTTAGTGTCATAGATGGGATGGTTGATGCTCCAAGCGGAGTACCGCTCTTGGTGATAGGTGAGGGCGGTACTGTAACCAGAAACAGTCAGTCCTCAATTACAATTCCAAATGCTACCACTACATACTCGCTTAGTGACAACTTCACAAATGAAGTCTCAGTCAAGGCAATTCACACCGGTACAGGAAGAATCGTTGAATGGCAAGACCAAAATCTAACAGTTGGTGAATTTGGAGGCGGTTGGAATGCAAGGGTGTATCAGAACGGCTTGCCAATCGGAATATCGGCTTGGCCACCTACAATCGAATGGATTTACGAACAAATAAATTCCACTAGTATGAATGGTAATGCGGTAGTTGAATTCAACTCTGATTTACAACCAAACGAGAATATATCGGGCACCTGGTCTGCAAATCACATCTTCAATACCGGGTTGGGATTGCCTTTCATTCCAGGGGTTTACGCAGGTATAGAAAGTCAAGTAAATCGCTTCCTTGGAGGCGATTTATCTCAACTTGAGTTGCTATTAGAATCAATCAATTACAATAACGGAAAACATGCGCTTTGTTGTATAATCGACGATGCAGAGGTGAAGTTCCATAATCTGGTCATCGAATCAAATATTGATTTTACATCAGGGTATTGGGGGTGGAACGAATCTGCGAGCATCTCCGGTGAACGCTCTGGAATCAATCTGGTGAGATTAGAAGTACCATTTCAAAACGATATACGTCAAAGTACTCCACTAACGATTGCAACAAATGGAGCGTGGCAATACATTTCTAGTCCTTTGAATGAATGGATAGATGGGACGCCAAATAACTTCACGTTACAACGAAATGAAACTTCAATTTCAGGATTTTATACAATCACATTAGGGCCAAATACAGCACCGATTGTATCCTTAAGCGAGGCCTATGCATTACCATGGGACAATACCTCATACGATTTTAACGCCATAATAAACGATGCACCACTCTCGATTCACGAGTGCGAGTGGAATATTTCAGGGAGTGATTCAAATGTTGGAGTCAACCTTTCATCGTTTGACGTCGATTCATATCTACCTATTTCTGTAAAATGTGTTGACGAAGGAGGCTTGAATGGCACTTATTCAACAAACTTAGTCCTAGATGGGTCGAGCCCATACATCAATACGAGCAATGAGATTCAAGAGATTCCACCTGGGTTGTTTGAGTTAGATTTGGACATCGGAGACGATCACGATGATGATTTAGAAGTATATTGGACGAGTAACAAATCAGATGGATGGTGGTATAGTGGTAGTCTGCTTCAAACATCCTTCAGCCCAGATTCAAATTTGAATTCAATCAATGATAACATAACAGAGAGGCACAAACAAAGGGACCAAATTGAATATTGGTTATTAGCGGAAGTTAGTGACGATGTTGGCCACACTACTTCACAGAATTGGACAATTAGATTGACAGATAATTCAGGACCGGTTATCATTCCTAGCATTGAGATAATTGACGATGATGGAGTCTGGAAACAAGCCTCTTCAGTTTCTAGGCCGGGGGATAATTTAAGGCTCAATTTGACCCAAAGTTTTGACGACCATACTTCAATTGACAAAATTAAATTTTCAATATATATTTTAGGAACAGAATATACCGATTTATCATGGTCTGAAATTCAGTATTGGAACTTGCCAGAACTTGGCGTAGGCTACCATGAAATCAATGTCGCAGGAACAGATGAATCTGGCAATATCGCCGGGCATACATTTGGAGTTGCAATAGCACCTCCAATAGCTAGAAACCTCGAGATTATTGATATCAAATCCTCAACCACAGATATCGAGCCAGGCATCAATCAGTTTTGGATAACAGTCCAAAATAATGGAGCAAGCACAACCGAGTTCATATTGTGTAGCGATGATGTTTGTGTAGACTCAATTGTTGGCCCCTCAAGTTTCTCTCAGAATGCAACGGTCATTGTAACAATGAAGGTTGATTTGGATTGGTTTGAAACCTTCACGGTTGAATTATCATATCTAGATGATTCAAATCAAACGGTAGTAAAACACTCCACAAGCGATTATAATTCGGGTATTGGGTTTGGTGGTTTGGAATTATTCATTGTTGTGGTATTGGGAATTTTGGCGATAGTATGGGCTAGGTCACGCAATGAACCGAGATTCTGATATGTCTGATTATAGGTGGCTTGTTTATGGATGGCTTTGTTGATTTAGATGAAGCAATCAAAGCCGAGGCAAAAAACCGCTTAGATCGGATTGAAAAATTAGCAGGTCTTTCAGCAATAGCCCTGCTTGGTGCTGCGGTTTGGCTAGCTTGGCCGACATTAAAATCAGGCATGGGCGGACAATCACTGTCTTCTGATTTGGTATATGCAATGATAATCATCGCTTGGGGAGTTTTCGTTCAGGACCTAGGAATAATGGATAAGAAGTCCTTGTCAAGAATAGGAATCATCTCAACAGTAGGCTGGCTTCCTTTGGCAGTCGTTGCACTTTCATTTTTAGAAGGCAATGTGTCCGAAATCGGAGGAATGATAATTCTTTTAGGAATCTCATTTGCTTTGTTTTCTACAAGTAGACAAGTTCTCAAGGGCGATGTAGCGGTAATCAAGTTCCGTGCTTTGATGGGTGGTCTAGGCTTTATCCTGTCCGCCTCGCTTCTTACAACTACCAATTTCGATAACAATCCAGCCTACCTTCAATTGGTTTTGGTAGGAGGTGGGTTGATTCTTGTTTGCTTAGATTGGTTCGGCAAAGATGACCAAAGAGGGTTAAGAAAGAAATTCGACACTCGCCTTAATTTGAATGAACAAAGGATTCTAATTTTGAAAAGCGACGGTGCAGCAGTAGACCAAGCTGCAAGCCTTATCATGACCGCTAGAGAAGAGGGTCACAGAGATCCTGAGTGGGGGATGCGACTACTCGATGAAGCCGAAGAAGACATCGAACGCTCTCTTTCTCTTGCCGGAGATGTAGATGAAATCAAAGCGGACTCTTTGAAGTCGGTAGAGGCTGCAGAAGCAATCGCTCCGATTGCAAAGCGACCCCGCAAGGCTTGGGACATGGGTCAGAGAGAAGTTGAATTAGGTAGCTTAAGAGAGGGCGAAGCTCTTTTCAGACAAGCCAAGATGAGGGCAAACGAAATCATCGAATGGTGGGAAAAAGCGGAAGAAGCAATCAGAGAAGGTGCAGCGCTCTTAGCAGCATCGAATCACTCTCAAGATGGCTTAGAGGAAATCTTGGCAGACGCAAAGAAGAAACTCAATGCTGAAAAACCAAAGAAGGCTTACGAATTTGCAATTGTGATTCCAGACCAATTAGCAGCGACTGGAGAAGCGATGGTCGCCGCTGAAGAATCTGTAAAAGAAGCCGCAAAGCAACTAAAATCAGCCGACGGAATAAACAAGAAATTGCTTGAGGAAAGATTGGAAAATGCAGAATCAGAACTCGAGCACGGCAACCCGTCGCAAGCCAAAGGCTTGGCAGACGGAATTGTGAGAGAGATAAATGCTGAAAGAGAAGCAATGGATGATGTTAGAAGGGCTCTAAGACAGAAGGTCCACTTAATTTCAAGATGGTCAGATAGAGAGGATGCTGTTGATTGGGACTCAAGGCTAGAAGAAATCGAATCATCTGCTGACGAGTTGGAATGGACTCATGCAGCAGCATTACTTGAGAGATTAACAAAAGATTTGGACGCAGAAGGTAAAGCAAGCGATGAAGCGAGTGAACTGCTAGAATACGTCAAGGAAGAATGGGGTATTCTTAGAAATCAGTGCGATGCAAGCGGAATAAAAATCGATGATGAGGACAGGAAATCTGCAGAGGAAGCAATCGCTATTGCAACAGAGGCTCACAAAGCAGGCAGGATTGATGAATCTCTAGAATCTCTCGGGCTTGCTGACGGGTTTATGGAAAGATTGAGGAGAAGAGTCTGATTATTGCATCTGTTTCTTCATTTCACAGGCTTTACAGATTTCTCCACTGCACATTTGCCCGCACTCTGGGCAGTTAATCGGGCTAGCCGTGTTGAACTTGCCGCCTGCCATTTGATGCAGTTTTTTCAAATCGTCAGCCATTCTAAGCAGTCCATGTCTTGTTCCTGGAACGTCAGATTCCATCATTGCAATAGTTTCTCGGTGCCTAAACCTCAATGCTCCCTCGCCATGAGGACATTCCTCGTGGTGAATCGGTAAACCCCTGTGCAAAGCATAGAGGTGGATTTCTTGTTCAGGAATCCATCGTAATGGCACGATTCTTGGAACCATGCCTTCCAGAGGAGTGCTGGTGTGTGGGGCAAGTCTTAGGGTTCTTTCTAGATCTCCGTTTTGCATATTCATCATGACGGTTTGAGCCATATCGTCTAGATTGTGACCCAATGCGATTACATCGGCATTGACCCTTTCTGCAAGATGATTTATCCCTTGCCGGCGAAATACTCCACAGTATGAGCAAGGTGCCTTTCTTTCGTTTAGTTCCACGATTTTACTTACGACCTCATCCATCTCTTTGAAGCCAAGTTCGGGGTATGAGACAGTTTCAAACCTAATTCCTAACTCTTCACACAACTCTCTCGCACATTCAAGAGAAGGTGGTCTGTACCCTTCTATGCCCTCATCAACACACCCTCCAATGATCGTGACATCACGACGCTTACCCAGATTCTCGTTGATTCGCTCGAGCAAAACCGCCGAATCCTTACCGCCAGAAATTGCAACTAGAATTGTTGTGTGTTCTCCTTTGGGTAAGTAGAGTTGCTCCCTAAGCGCCTTCGATGCCTTCTTGCGAACGCTATCAGCAAGATGTGCTCCACACATCATTCTGCCAGAGTATACTTGGTGATGTATCGCCGGATTACGACACTTGTCGCAACTCGGGACATCAAAAAGCTCGCTCATGCAACGTCGACGAGGTTCTCAACTTGATGTCAGCGGTTTAATTTATCAATTAAAAAATTAAATTTACAATTGAAAAATTTGCAATTTAATTACGGCCAAACAAAAAACCAGTTGGCAAAATCAAACAACCTCACAAACCGCCCTACGGGCGTTTTGAAAAGCCAAACTTCTTGAAGCCGTTTTCAACCTGCACCAACTTGAGCGCGCATGATGCAACGCATTTTGGCCGGATTTTCTGCCCTACCTGGTGCAGACCAAGCCTACAT
>WTIA01000055.1 GCA_011522915.1 Methanobacteriota archaeon | reverse complement strand
CGGCTGCTGGACTTGGCTGCCAAGCAGCGATTGACTGCGAACGCTGGCTTGAAGAAAACCTACATTGAGGTGATTCTGTGGTCGACCTTAAGCGTCATTCTAGGCATATTTTGTTGCCACAGGTTGGCGCTGAAGGCCAAATGAAAATCTCTACTGCAAGAGTGCTTTGTGTTGGAGCAGGTGGGCTTGGTACTCCAGTTATACAATATCTCGCCGCCGCTGGTATAGGCCATCTGACAATCGTCGATGATGATAGGGTTGAAATCTCTAATTTACAGAGACAAGTGATTCACAGTACCTCAGAACTTGGAATTCTCAAGGCAGAATCAGCAAAAAGGTACGTCAACAAGTTAGACCCCAATGTTTCAGTTGATTATGTTACGAAAAGATTGGACGAATCAAACGCAGAAGAGTTGTTCAAGAATCATGATATTATTGTGGATGGAACAGACAATATACCGACAAGATACTTAATCGATGATACGTGTAAAAAAGTAGGAATTCCGTGGGTTTATGGCTCAGTCTATAGATTTGAAGGACAAGTCTCTGTCTTCAATTATCGAGGTGGTCCTAGTTACGTCGACCTCTTTCCAGAAGCTCCCCCAGATGAATTGATACCATCTTGTTCTGAAGCAGGAGTTTTAGGAGTCTTACCTGGATTTATCGGTTGCCTACAGGTCAATGAGGTACTGAAAATAATCTTGGGTATTGGTGAGCCACTATCTGGAAAACTATTGGTTTACGATGCATTAGAATCTAGTCAAAAAATATTGAAATTCGGAAATTCAGAGAATAAGCAGGTTCATGAATCGAATGCTCCACAGGCAGGTCAGATGTTCCAAGAAATCAACTCCAAAGCAGCAATAGCAAGAATGGGTGAAGGTTGGACTCCATATTTCATCGACGTTCGTTCAAAACAAGAGAACGACGAGGCTAGAATTGCCAAGGCTGTGGACTTTTGCCCACATACAGAAATTGCCACTGCATTGGAAAGAATACCAAAAGATAGTGATGTTTTGGTTCATTGCCGCTCTGGAATGAGGTCCCAGATCGCAATTATGTCTCTAATCCAAGCAGGTTATGATGGAGCAAAATTGTTCAATCTCTCAAACGGAATCATTGGTTGGGCCGAAGTGGACCCTGACGGGATAATTTACGGCTAAAGCGGCTAGTAATGGGTCAACCTTCAAGGTGTTAACGGCACGAAGGCAGCCTGTGCCGAAACTCATCGTGGCCGACGAGAATGAAGGTCGGCGCAATCTCCTCGCTGGTACTCTTGAGCGTGCAGGCTACGATGTAACAAGGGCAGGGACCTTAAGACAAGCAGAAGGAACCGCATTGGCAACAATGCCCGAGGTCGTTTTAATCGATGGTGAATGGAAGACTGGTGATGCTATTGATGCATCTCAGAGATTGATGTCAGATCCGGAGTTTGCGTTCAAGTGTCGAATAGTAATTCTTTCAAGAAATGTTTCTCAAGATTACCTTGTTTCTGCTGCTAGAGCGGGTGTTAACGAGGTCATCTCAAAACCTGTAGACATGAATAAGTTGCTTTCCCAATTGGAAAAACACTCAAGGAAACAATTCGTACCTCCGCCAGCAGAGGTTTCCAATGCTGCAGGAACAGGAGGGGGCGGTTCCTTCGACGTTTCTATGGTTATGAGCGACGGCAAATGGGCACTTCCAATGCTAAAAGGCATAGTTACTCCAGAGAAAATAAATGTCGATTTCATAAATGAAATTCTAGGGCAATTAGGTGAAGAAGGAATAGAGGTTGATGAGGGCTTAGACCCTTCATTGATGTCGAACATCCTAAGGGTTGCGCTAAACAGCATAGTTGGCGATTTGGATGCTCCAAGTGAAGTACAAACGCAAAATAATAATCCACAGGCTTTGCCAACTGGTAAAAAAAGTTCGAAGTTAGGAGAAAAGTCAGCAACAAAGAAAATAATTGGTAGCTCGATGGAGGAAATTCTTCAGAAACAAGCCGATGGTATTGCAGAAGAAATCGAGAATAAAATGGATGAAATTCTTGAAGAAAAGCCAGATATGGTGGCGATACTACCTCACAGAGAGCAGGTTGTTATCGACCCTGCAGTTTTGAAATTTACAAAATTAGTTGCTGAAACTGCTCACGAACTGATGTGGGACATTGGTCGCCCTGGAAATGTTTCAGACCTTACATTAATGACAAGAATTGAAGACGTAACTGAGATGTTAGGAGATGTGATTTCTTCTCTCCCAAAGGGGGATGAGGAGGAATGAAGGAATCCGATAAAAAATGGGCATTCTGGGCATTAGCCTTTGCCTTCTTGGTTGATTTTTTGGGCTATGCATTCATAGTTCCGATTCTACCATCATGGAAACAAGAATTTGCATTATCAAATACCGAGGCTACAGCATTGGTGTCTTTGTGGGCGGTTCCGTTATTTCTGCTTGGACCAAAAACTGGCAGATTGACTGATAGATTGGGCGCTGGGAGAACCATATTGTTCTCTTTGTTTTGTTTGACCGCGGCTTCATTGATGTATCTAGTTGCTATGAAAATTACATTTGTTGATGGTTTTATCGTTCTTGCAGTTGCTAGGTTAATTCACGGTCTATCCGGAGCTGCAATATTGACAGCAGGCTTTGCAGCAGCGAGCGATATTTGGCCTACAAATTTCGGTGAGATCTCGGGAAAACTAATCGCTATGGCTACAATAGGAGGGTTGTTAGGTCCAGTAATTGGAGGGGTTGCTTATACCTTGGGCCCTGAATATGCTTTCATTGGATTAGCAATTATCACCGTGTCGATTATTCCGGTTGTATACGTCACTACAAGAGAACTTGGTCTTGGTTCACAGCCCGCCCAGGGTTCTGTCCCTCTCAAAGTCTTCATCCAAAACCCTGTATTATTTCGAATTGGATTATTGGTTATGATGACAACTCTTGCGACAGGTGCACTAGAAGCAGGAATACCACTATTTCTCGAGGACAATCTTGGATTGAACGCTGCATGGATTGGTGCTGTTTTACTAGTAATGGTCGTTGCTCAAGGCATAGGTGGATGGATGTGGGGTGCATTAGTTGACAAAAATGGCCCTGTTAAGTACATGATATTTGGATGGTATATCGTTACATTTGCCATGCTTGGAGCGGGCTATGTTGCTTATTCGATTAGTGATGCAGTTCTTGCTGCGTATTGTATCATTGTAATTTTGGGAATTTTCCAATTTGCAATCGCAGCAGCACAGGTTCCAATGTTGCCTATGGTTGATACTGCAACCTCACAGGTCTACGGAAGGGGTGGTGCGGGATTGGCGTTTGGAGCATTTGGCACCGCTTGGGCAGCAGGGACAATCGTGGGGCCGATGATAATTGGTCCTGTATTCGATTACACAGGCTCTTGGGGGATAACTCTAGGAATACTTGCAATTCCAATGTTCTGTGGCCTTCTAATCACACTTGGAAACAAAGAATTGCTGGCTAATTGTTATGATTCTGAGATGCAGAAGCGTCTAGAGTCAGAATAAATTTTCAATGGCATGGCTGATAAGAAGCATCCTACTCGGAGGTTCGGGATGAACCATGACTCAGGGACAGTTACCGCCGATTCGTGGAATTCATTGGAGACCAGAGAGTCATCTGGAATTTGTTAATTCCTTACCCGCCGATGCCGCCAAAGGCGAATTATTGAGATTCGCCGCAGAGAGGCACGACGGTCATTTGCAACTTGTTGCAGCAGTTTGGGATTTTGTTCACAGAGATGAACAATCTTTTGATGGCGAGCAATGGCACGATTTCTCAAATCGTTTCATCGATGCACTCAAACAAGGTCTAACCGGGAGAATGAAAGTTAACGGTTTGACTGAAGGAGAAATTATTCCAAGAAGAGATTCACAATTACATCTCGAAAGAAGGGGAGAAAGATTCCTAATTGACATCACTTTATGTCTGCGTAGACTGGCTCACTACATGTCGATTTCAACCGACATGAGAATGGAATGGCAAAGGATGATGACAAGAACGAGAAACTTGGACACTCATCTGAAAGAAATTTTCACCGACGGCATGGATACGCCAGATGGAGGAAAATTTGGAGGGAAAGGTTTCCGCTCTACATGGCAAGAAGCTTGTGTAGCGGTTGCAACAGCCCTAAAACGAAACGCAACAAATGAGCCAGGACAACCCTATGACGGAGATTATGTTGCGCCGATGATTCGTGATATTGGACTCTGTATGGCTATGGGAGATACTCCAGCTGATCTTATGACTGCACAAATGGGTAAAATCGATTCAGTGATGAATGGTGGTATCGAAGGAGCAGGAGGAAGAGACTTACACGTAGGCTGCTTTCACAGAGGAGTATTACCTCCGACAGCCCCTCTTCCAATCGCTAGCGTAACGATGACTGGCATGGCCTTATCTTCTTGGAAGAAAAACGAGGAACGCTTTCATGTAGCATGCATTGGAGAAGGCTCATCGTCCTCTGGAGAATGGTGGGAGGCTCTGAATCTAGCTGCAACTAGAGGGTTACCGATTTCCTACATCCTACAAAATAATCAAATCGCTCTAGATACACCTCCTGTAAATCAATCAAATGTAGAACTGTGGGCTGACAAAGCAATAGCGATGGGCATGCCATCTTGGACAATTGATGGGTCAGACCCTGCATCTTGGCACTCATCGGTTGCCTGCGCCCGTGAGTTTGCCCTTTCAGGAGGGGGTCCAACTCTAATCCATGTTGAAACAATGCGGGGTTGTGGACACGCACATCATCACGATGACCTATATCTTGGCGCACCTTCAGGAACGCCACCTGGTTATGTTGACAGAGATTTACTAACCTACTGGGAGGCAAAAGACCCAATCCCAACTCATAGAAGTTTGCTAATATCTCTTGGAATTCCTGAGGAAGAAATTCAAGATATGGAAAAAGAAGAATCAGATTTGGTCGATTCTGCTAGAAAACATGTAGAGGAAATGGATTGGGCGAATCCAGAGACCGTTACAAAGGGTATCACCTCATTACATGATGCAGATACGCATGAAGACCATTTGACTAGGTTACAAGGTTCTGCAATACACAAGGAACACGCCTCAGCACTACAAGTAGGGGAGTGCTTACTTAATTACGCTGAATCTGGAGGATGGACTTATTCTAGAGCGATTCAGCAAGCGATGTGCGATATTGCAGAGCAATATGGGGAATCCACTATTTTCATGGGTGAAGATATGGAAGTTGCTGGTGCTTTCGGTATGAACATACCATTGAAAGCCAATGGCCATCAAGAAAAATTACTCGATATGCCTCTGTGTGAGGCTGTGATAATTCACTCCGCAACAGGTGCTGCATTGGCTGGAATGAGACCAATGGCTGAAATCCAATTTGGCGGTTTTGCAGCCCTAGCCCACAACGCACTAATCAACAACGCCGCAATGTTGCGTTGGAGATGGGGGGCAAACGTGCCTCTAACCATTAGAGTACCACTCGGTGCAAGGACTCGCAGCGGTCCATTTCACGCGAATATGATTGAATCATGGTATGCAAATGACCCAGGATTGGTCGTTGTAGCACCTGGAACTCCTCAAGACGCTTATGACCTGCTTAGAGAGTCTGCAGAACTCGATGATCCTGTAATGTTCTTAGAACATATCGGACTTTATGGGCTGCGAGGAGGCTTGACTGGATGGGGCCAAAATATCAACCAAAAGGTTGACACAAAGCCCGTAAAAGATGCCATTGAATCGGGCAAGAGGCTCAAGATAGGTAAAGCGGGTGTTGTGAGAGGAGGAAGGGATATCACCGTTGTAACTTGGGGTGCTATGCTTCACATCGCTAAGCAGGCATCTGAAATTCTATCAAAGGAAAACATCGAAGTGGAAATTATAGATGTTAGAACTCTAATTCCATTTGACTCAGAAACTTGTGTATCAAGCGTAATCAGAACGGGAAGATTAGTCGTGTTACAAGAAGGACAGTGGTTTGGTGGCATTGGCCACTCAATGCAATCCAGAATCATGGAAGAAGCATTCTATGCGTTGGAATCGGCACCACTGGTTATCGGTGCTCTAGATACACCTGTGCCCTTTGCTCCACCGCTAGAAAATCACACGGTTCCAGGTTTAGACCATGTAGTCAAAGCTATTCGTCAAGTGGTTCAGGGATGAAGTTTGATAACACTGCTCCAACGACAGGTGCAACGGAATATAGAATTAAATTCCCCTCGCCCACAACGATATTTGGGCCTAATGTTCTAGCTGGGTTCATACTAGCACCAGTGAATCCACCAAAGAAGAATGAAAGGATGCTAACCGTAAATCCAACACCTAGAGCTAATTGGAAAAGACTGGATTTCCTTCTGACTAGAACATGTATTGAATACATCAGTAACAGAGTAATTGCGATCTCAATTCCCCAAGATTGGGGCAAGCTAACGGCAGGAACCGTGGTTCCAGAAACTACAATCATGGCTGCAAACCATGCGCCTAGGCATTGAGAAATGATGTAACCTGGCAATGCCTCTTTTTCTAAATCTCCTTTCGCAGCGAATGCGATAGATACTGCGGGGTTGATGTGAGCTCCTGAAATTGGTTGGAAAATCATGATTGCAGAAAACACGGCAAAGCCAAAAGTTAGGCTAATTGCCATAGAACTCCAGCCTAAGGCTACTGAGCCACAACCGAGCAATACCATCAGAAAGGTGCCGCTAAACTCAGCAAGGTACCTATTCCACATGGTGTATACTCTCAAATTGAGGTTGATGATTTTTCTCTATATATTTCGCAAGCATCAAAGAGGAGTTTATGGTAACAGCAGGCATGGCGGAGGGCGAAGGCAAACAAGGTATTGCTGCCCTACTCCAGTGGAATGCACTCTTGATTTCTTTTGCATTGTTTCTGACACTCGCAATACTGGGGACCATTACTGCCCAAAATGATTGGACAAACATAGGTATTCTGATTATTCTGATTATTATCGCTCTAGCATTGTTGATTACTTCAGCAGACTTCTTTGTTGAGGGTGCTAAGGGTCTAGCCCGTAGAGCGGGAATGGCAGAAGTCGTAATCGGCTTAACAATTGTTAGCATAGGAACTTCATTGCCTGAAATATTGGTGACTGCAACCGCTTCAGCATCCTCGGGCAGTGACCCTGCTATGATGGATTTAGCAGTTGGGAATATATACGGTTCTGTCCTGGTTCAAATCACTCTTGTGCTTGGGATAGTAGTTGCATTCCGCCCTCTCGAAATTAGACCTGCTTGGCTGAGAAGGGATGGGCTACTAATGTTGATGTCTGTGGTTTTGCTCACTGCTTTACTTTGGGAAGGAGGAGGACTTTCTAGGATAGAAGGAGGGATTCTCGTCCTTATTTATGGGTTGTATTTGACGTGGTTACTTAGTGACACGGATAAGATTAGAGAAGATGAACAACAAGCGGTTGAGGGAGTAAAAAAAGCAGATTTTAGTTGGACTGGGACAGCGTACTTCGTAATGGTGGTAATCGGTTTATCTCTAGCGGTTTATTCCGCTAATCAGTTGGTAACTTACGCTGCAGAAATCGCTTATCAATTGGACGTTCCACACGCTATTGTAGGCTCAACAATGTCAGGCTTAGGGACATCATTGCCCGAATTGACAGTAGCGATGGTAGCAGTAAGAAAAAGTCAAGGGGTTGCGATTGGAACTCTAATTGGTTCAAACATAACCGATCCATTACTATCTATTGGAATAGCAGCTTTGGTCTCTCCAATTTCGCTAACAGAAGCATCTTATGACTTGACAATGTATCTCATCATCCCTGCTACCTTATTGGGCGTATCATTGTGTTTAGGAATGATGTGGACTGGTTTCAAGTTCAGTAGATGGGAAGGAAGCATTCTCATCACTTTCTACCTACTATTCATTCTATCACTCGAGTTACAAAGACAGGGATACCTCGTGATTTGATTAACAGCACTGCTTATGCTGAATGGCTTAGTGGGAGTGACATGGTCGACTTCCAACTAGATGAGATGCAACTAATGTTGCGAGAACTTGCAAATGAATTTGCAGTTGATGAGGTCCGTCCTAATGCTGAGCACTGGGACTTGAATTCAGAGTACCCAAAAGATGCAATTAACGCAGCACACGAAATGGGTTTGCTAAATCTGCACATCTCAGAAGAGTATGGCGGCCCTGGTCTAGGGATAATGGAAGAGGTAATTGTTAACGAAGAGTTGGCTTGGGGCGACCCAGGTTTCGCAACCGCAGCATATGCAACTAGTCTAGCCTGTGCCCCTGTAATCACAGGTGCAACTCATGACCAGAAAGATAAGTACCTCAGAATGGTTGCAGAAGAAGGTGCATTAGCGTCTTATGCAGTCACAGAACCCGGCGCAGGTTCTGATGTTGCAGCATGCAAAACGTTAGCAGTCAGAGATGGAGATGATTACATTATCAATGGTTCTAAAATGTGGATTACCGGTGCAGGAAAAGCCGATTGGTTCTTTGTTTTAGCAAAAACCGACCCCGATGCAGGTTATCGCGGTATGTCTGGATTTATTGTTGATGCCGACTCCGAGGGATTATCACTTGGGAAGAAAGAGAATAACATGGGACAGAGGTGTTCAGATACACGCTCAATATCGTTTGATGACATGAGAGTACCAGCAGAAAATCTGGTTGGAGCCTCCGAATCTGGCGGTTGGATGAATGCTATGAAAGCCTTTGATATGTCAAGACCAAACATCGCAGCCCACGCCACTGGGCTTGCTAGAGCTGCTTACGAGCACGCTTTACAATACTCAAACGAAAGACAAACATTCGGCAAGCCTCTTCATCGCCATCAGGCTATACAATTCATGCTTGCAGACATGAAAACCAAAATCGAAGCCTCTAGAATGCTGACTTGGAAATCTGCTGCAGACGGAGATGCAGGAGTAAGAAACACAGAATCAGCTGCCCATGCGAAGAGATTTGCATCAGACACAGCGATGGAAGTCACTACAGACGCCGTTCAGGTTTACGGTGGATATGGATACTCTGAGGAATACCCAGTCGCCAGACTCATGCGAGGCGCAAAGGTAATGCAAATTTACGAAGGTAGCAGCCAAGTCCAAAGGATGATCATCGGCCGCGAGATAACCAAGGATTTGTGAGAGCATGTCAAAGGGCATTCCTGCCATCATATTGGCGGCGGGAGCATCAAAAAGGCTAGGTCAGCCAAAGGCGCTAGTTGATTGGGGAGGGGAATCTTTGGTTTCCAAAGCAACCAGGCAACTGTCCCAAAGCGGTTGCAATCCAATTATTGTGGTAACACGTTCAGAATTGCAGGTTGATGTAATGCTGCAATGCGATGGTGCCACAGTCATAGTAAACCCTGAGCCGGAAGAAGGTAGAACAGGTTCTTTGCAGGTTGGTTTGCTGTCCCTAATCAGTGAATTAGGTAGTACTCCACGAAGGGTACTGGTTAGTCCAGTAGATCGTTGTGGCTGGAACCTTCAAACCATTGAGGCTTTGTTGCAATGCAACGAAAACACATCACCAATACCCAGCGGACATCCGCTCCTTTTGTGCGAGGCTGACAAAATCCTTTCACTTCCCAAAGACGCATCTTTGAGAGATAGTATCATGATTTCGAAAATTAGCGCACCCGGCGAACATAAGAACATAGACACTCCCGCAGATTTGGAGGGATTACAGTGACTGCAAGAGTTCTACAGTGGTCTCTCGAGCAGTTGGCTCTAAATCGGAAGGTAGCCATTGCAAGCGTTGTTGATACTTCTGGCTCAGTCCCAGGTAAATCTGGAGCTAGAATGGCACTTACAAAATTCGATGTTGTAGGCACGGTAGGCGGCGCTGGTCTAGAAATGAAAGTAAATACTCGTTTGAGGGAGTTGCTTCGAAATGCAACAAAGCCGTGTGGGGAAGTGATAACCTATGGACTGAATAAAGGTGCTAAGGGCTATGAGGTACAACCCCTCGACAGTCTTTGTGGCGGCCGGGTAACGGTCGCTTTGGAGGTTTTGATTCCGATGCCACATATTCTGCTAATGGGAGGTGGACATTGTGCAAAAGCGATTGCTGAAGCGTGTAAACCACTTGATTGGAAATTCTCTGTTCAGGATTCTAGAGCAGAATACGCAAAGCTTGATGGAGCAGTGGAAACTCATCACTCATGTCCAAAGGATTTCCTGTTTAATGAGAATCAACAATCTCTATCAAGATTTAGTGATATATTGTTGCTTGGACACGATTGGAAGGAGGATGAAGAGAGACTTCTAGGACTTCTATCTGCAGGATATTCTGGTCGTTTGGGAGTAATTGGCTCGAAATCTAAATGGAAAGCATTTACTCAAGTTGCTCTAGATGCAGGAATAGAGCAATCCACTCTCGATGAAGTAAATTGTCCAATTGGTCTAGCTATCGGGGCAGAAAGTCCCGAAGAGATTGCGATTGCTGTACTTGCGGAAGTTATGGCTTCACACAAAGGTATCAATCTTTGAATATAAATTTCCTGTAATGTCGTAATTCTTCAACAGATTCAATTATGTCATCAAGTGCTCTGTGAGCCTCTTTTTTCTTGTATCTTGGTAAATCAGGATACCATCGCTTAACCAATTCCTTGATTGTTGAAACATCGACAATTCTGTAGTGAAGCAATTCTAGAACTTCGGGCATTTCCTTTGCAAGGAATGCTCTATCATTGTGTATTGAATTACCACAAAGTGGTGCAGTACCAGGTTCTATATTTTCTTCCAAGAACTTGCATGTTTGGAGAATCGCCTCCTGTAAACTAACACCTTCACTATGAATTCTGTCAACTAGACCCGAGGAATTATGGTGAGTTGTATTCCATTCATCCATGTTATCGAGAAGTTCCTGCTCAACTTTTATGGCAAGGTTAGGTCCAGTAGCAATAATGTTGAGGTCTCTATCTGTGATTATTGTAGCGATTTCAATAATCGATTCAGATTCTAAATCTAGGCCAGTCATTTCAAGGTCAATCCAAACCATCTCTTCGGCCATGATGCTCCCATAATTAGAGAGCGTTTCATTATGGCGGAATCAAATTGGGACGAAATCAATCTTCAACTTCCCGTTTGGAGAAATCGATACAATTGGCTTGAATCCATCATGTGGTGTATTCGCAAGCGAATTTTCAATTGCGGCTTTAATGGCAGGATCAAGTTCAATGTCGAAGTCAAAACCACTGGATCCAGAATAATCCTTAATTTCCTCTTGTTCTTCCTCAATATCGCTTTCATCTTCGGTTTCTTGCTTTGATTCTTCGGCAGATGCTAGGGTAACATCCTCATCATCAGTTTCCTCAACCAATTCGATTAGTTCCTCATCATCTTCATCGATATCGAGAACTGCGTCCAAGTCTTCTGTCTCATCACTTTCCTCGGAGTCATCTCCCGTTTCTTCTTCTGAATGAATAGGTTCTGGAATGCCAGCGATATCAGTTCCATCACCATCCTTCTTTTCGATTATTGCTTCCTTGACGCTAGTATAATCTTCAGTAAAGATGGTTGAAACTTCACCCATTCTTGCTATGTAAGCGAATCCAAATCCAAGAGCAACAACTCCCAGGAACATCCAAGTAACGTATGTGTAAAGTTCGGTATCGAATGTAAATGATAGCATAAACAGAGAGAATATCGAACCTAAGGAACCGAATCCTCGTCTCCATGGAGTCTCAGTTTCATCTCTGAAACCTTGTACTGCGATTCCCGATAGGAATGCAGCCCACACGGTCCACATGAACTGGTCAAGATCTGTTTCCCCAAGCGCCCATGTAATTCCTGAAAGGAAGTAAACAATACCGAGTTGGCCAATTCTGTCAATCCAGCCGTAATATTCAATTTCATCATCCCACTGATATACATTCCAATTCCACGCCAGTTCTGTCTTGGATGCAAGAACTGTCATCGCAACTCCACTAAGCATAAGCACAGTTCCAACTAGTAAATCCTGAACGGTATCAGGTTGGTCTAATCGTTCCAGAACATTCCAAATCGCAAATGCATGGAGTAATGGCAATGCGAGTACAGTGTATTTTTGTCCGTTTGCGATTGAATCATATGTCGCCCAAATTGCACCAATTACGGTACCTGCTCCCTTCAATGCGGTCCATGAGAATGTTAGACAGATTATTGTCCAAGTTCTAAACACTGAGGTTAATCTTTCACGAGACTCATACGAGTCTAAATTGAATACTGATACGGCCATGCCGGGTAATGAATTAGAATCATCTATCTCATCAGTATACTTATACAAGAAATTCGTAGCACTTGCCTGATTTAGAGCTAATGTGAATAATCCTGTTCCTAATAGACTGTTTGTAATGTAATCTATGTCTTCGAAATTATTGAAGTTAGGATCATTCGTGAAACCTATGTAAAAGGAAAAGAATGCCATAACAGGAGTCCATGGGATTAGATCCATCTTTCCTATCAGCCATGAATATAGGGTCAATAGAATAGTCATGAAGAGAAGTAACCAACTTGCTTCTGGCAGAATGCCGTAAATACCCAATGTTAGCCAAATAGCAGGAATAGCTATTGGCGCATCATTCTCAAAGTCTCTTTCTTGTCTTCTATCTAGAATAGCCTTAACCAATACACTCAGATTTGTTACGGTCATTATTAGGAATGCGAATCTAGTCAAGTCTAGAACAGTTATCTCAGCAGGGTCATATGCGACAATGTCGAATAATGCGAAAATTTCGAGCATTATCGCTCCTTCTGAAATGAATCTTTGTCCGTACAAGAATAAGGCGATAGGGGCTACACAAAGGACGAAGTTTTGCTTGTGTTTGAGAGCTCTTTGGAATACTAATAGATACATAGCGAGGAATAGCAAACCTCCACTTGTATCGAATAGTCCAATAATTAGCAATCCAATTAGAGTTACAACGTCTGCGTTTTTGTTCAAAGTTTCATCATTTAATCCCTTCTTATCAAGCATCATAGAAATGCCAAGAGGTCCTGCAAGTAGCATTATATCGAACAATATCATTGAATTGTATAAGTTGCCAACTTCTTCTCTAGCGGTATTCAAAGCATCAGCCATAGGGAAGGAAACAGCAATCAATGTCAGTGTAGCAATCATTCTTCCTTTTGATGATGCATCTTTGTCGACCACCACTTCCGACACAATAATTCCAATTGGAATTAACATTAGTACTGTCCAAATTACGTTTGCAGCAAGGTCATTCATGCCGACAGAAGTTATTGCTATTGTGAATAACATCATAGGTCCAATCAGGCTCATTCTTCCAATTGGCCCCCAAGAAAAGTCCATTGGATTATGCTGTTGGTTCTCATCCGGTAGAACCCAAGCATTGGAATTCACATCAAAAACAGGGATCATTTTCTTTCTTTGAACGTCTGCCCAATTGATTAATACTCCAATGTCTAACTCAATTGTCCTGAATTTACGCATTGCAGAATAAACAACTATTCCAACCAAGGCCAAGGTAATATTGAAGCCATCAAGGCTTGATACAATGCTTTCCGGTAGTGGAACTTCGAGTCTATCGAATAGTGAGAGTATAATTGCGATAACCATTGTTCCTGCAGTGGCAGATGAAGCCTCAAAGGCTCTTTGCTTGTCATCAGTTCTCTTGGCTTCATACATCATCATGAATGAGGTAATTAGCGCATAAAGGAATAGGGACCATGGCGTGTAAGGGTCGTCTCCAAATAGAACAGACTCTGAAAGGACCAAGAATCCTAGAGATACAAAATGAGCCCAATCTGAAAGATGTCCCTTTTGTCTCCCTGCTTCTCCTGACAATAGTACTACAATGAGTATCGTAAATTCTAACCACGCTGGCTCAAATCCTCCCATGAAATGCGATTGGGCGAAGAATGAGACACCAACTGCTATCATCGTCATATTTGCAACCCAATTTCTCGTGACTTTGGAAATCACCAGAAGATAAGGAAGCATGATTAAAGTTGTAATCCAAGGGATTAAACTTGCACTTGGAACTATCAAAAACAGGCTTGCTGCTAATCCTATTGGCATGTATGGAATTCTTCTCTGAAGTGTTGCTGGGAAATATGCGATTAGTACCGCTAACCATAGCCCTACCTGGAGCGTTAGATATGGAGTTAGTACGCCTAGTTCGTATTGTCGTATCGGGCCGAGAATTAATTCAAAATCTCCATCCCTTGCTATAATCAAGGCAATAATGACCTCTCCAACCAAGAAAATTGAGGTCCATTGCATTAAATCTTGACGCAAGCGTTTATCCGCCGCAAGTATACCTTGTACAGCAATAATGAATACAAGTAATGACAATGCTCCCCCGGAGCCAACATCTTCGTTATTATATTCGTACAAAATAGGCAACAGGCCAGATGTTACAGCAACAACTGAAAATATAATTCCACTATTTGCCCTAAGCGATAACCACATCGAAAGTGATGCTAATGCAATCATTGAAATTCCTAATTCCCATGATACTATGTTGTTTGACCATTCCATCCAAATGCTAGATCCTATCAATGCAACAACCAGCGGTGTGAAAGTTGTAACCGACCAACCAAATGTAGTAATTCCCTTGAGGCGAGTCAAATAAATGGTTTGAGCTAAAGCGAGTGAAATAGTTGCAGCCATTTGCACATAGATTGCATTTGCAGACGGATTCCAGTCGATAGAAGTAGGGTCAGTTCCAGGAGGGATAAGCCACTCAAATCCTTGTTCTGCGAAGAATCCAACTACCCATCTTGAACCATAAAGCGTACCAACAGCAAGGAAAAAGAATGCTACGCCGAGCATGTAATCATGTACATTTTGTAATTCATTACCTCCTTTTCTTCTTTGGAACTCAACTAATGAAATGGCTAAGAAGCCCGATAGAAGCCCTCCGAAGCCGAGAACTAAGAATTCTGTTTGACCGGTTTCTTGTCCACCAAATGCGATTGATAGTAATCCTGCCCAAATCGCAACCATTGCAATTCCGAATAGGATTAGTTGTGCGAATTTTTGCAATCCTGAGTCTACTAAATTAGCAGGTTTTCCAATTACTCCAACTTTAACTGTTGGACTAGACGTGCTGTCTGTAGATAGATTTCCAATCCTTGCAGACAGTGATTTAGCGTTGGTCGGCCTTTGAGGTCTTAGTGGTGAGTTACCCATAGTTCTCAATTATAGAAACAAAGTTGCCCTTTTGAATGTTGAGCCGGCAATTCAGGTTCTGTTGGGATTAATCCATAATTTCAGCTTCTACAACTTCATCAATATCAGAGTCTGATTGTTGTTCGGATTCTTCTGCAGATTCATTGTTGATGAATCCGACAACTAGGATGATAGAGAGGATTATAGCGGCGAAAACAGATCCATAGATAACATAGTTTAGTGCTGAACCCGATGAACTGTCAGTTGAAACTAAAACTTCCTCTGTTAATGTAATATCTATGGAGATTAATGGACTAGAGGTAGTTCCCTCTAACCCTCTCACCGAAAGTGTGTGGTTTCCTTGAAGAGTGATTCCAGGAAGGTGCTCCAATTCGTGAACGATTTCCTCATATGTCAGAACAGCAACTAAATCATGGTCATAAGTATGAATATTAGACCAAGAATCCCTCAAATCATTACTCATCCATTGAACTGTGTCTATGCCCATATTCAAGTCGATTTCAATTTTTGACCCTGGTCCCATAAGTAACGAAACGTTGTAGAATTCACTTTCAGATACTGTTAGAGTAATGTTTGAGTTGAAAGTGTATTGTTGGTTGTACTCAGCGGCCTCAATAACCGCTTCCAAAGAATTTACATGGCCGTGTCCATAAACGTTGTTTTGCCTATTCTTTGGAATCAAATCTTCGGCACACGGCTCATTTGCTCCCATGTAATGACATTGCCTATAGGTTGCTGTCTCTTGCATGATGTTTCGAATATCGAATGGAGAAAGATCTGGGTTTGCTTGAAGCATTAGAGCTCCTACACCAGCCGCTCCCGGTGTAGCCATACTGGTTCCACTCTTTGCTGAATATTGGTCTCCTGAATTATATTCGACAGACATAATATTGCTTCCCATGTATGCGATATTTGGCTTGACACGTCCTTCTTCTGTTGGGCCCTGACTAGAGTAGATTGCAATAGATGTGTCCTTGTCAAGCGCCCCTACAGTAATCACATCCTCTGCAGAACCAGGCGTTCCTATTTGTGCACTAACGAAGCTGTTACCTGCTGCAATGTAAAGAGCAATAC
>WTIA01000032.1 GCA_011522915.1 Methanobacteriota archaeon | reverse complement strand
TCACCTCACTCCTGTCCTGCAGTGTGCGTTCCCGCAGGAGTCATCGTACGAATGTGGTACATTCTTTCCTCATTCTCTTCGATGTTCTCATCTTTCATCAAGACCACGAATACCACCAACCAGAACGCTGTTGTTAAGATCGGTAATCCCCATGGGATTGTGAATCCTTGAATTGTTAAGTCCCATGCCCATCCTCCTGCGACAGTGTCAGACATTGCGCCTGCATCAAAGAAGTACAAGCGGTATACGATTGATAGTACAACTTGAAGAACTGCAAGAGGCAATAACATTCTCCAGCCAAATTCTAAGATTTGGTCTGTTCTGATTCTTGGCAAAGCCGTTCTAGCCCAAACGAACACGACAGTGAATATGAACCATGCCTTCAGCAATGTCCAGATAATTCCAGGGATTGCTAGATATGCTTCTCCAAGATATGGTATAGAGCCAATGGTTCCTGCGAATGGTGCATGCCATCCGCCCATGAAAAAGTGTGCAAACAGAATGCTTGCAGCGTATACACGCATGTATTCTGCAGCGAACAATAGACCGAATCTCATTCCTCCGTATTCAGTCCACCATCCTTCAACAAGTTCCGCTTCCGCTTCAGGCATGTCGAAAGGAATTCTTTCTACCTCTGCAATCATACTAACCAGGAACAAGACACCTCCCAATGGCATCAAGAAGAATAACCACGCTCCAGAAGAATGTTGGAAATGAACAATCTCAAGGAAATTGAAAGAACCTGCCATTACGCAGACACCCAAGATTGAGAGAAGTAGTGGAATCTCATAAGCTGTCAATTGCGCAGCGCTTCGGATTCCTCCAAGTAAGGTGTACTTGTTGTTAGAAGACCATCCGGCAAAGAACACACCCAAAGGTGCGATGCCAAATATTGCGAATGCGAAAAGAACAGAGAGTTCGGGGTTAGCACCGTATATTCCGCTCGATAATGGAATCATTCCTAGAATCATAATCGTTGAAGAAATAACTAGGAAAGGAGCAAGTTCGAAAATCACTTTGTCCGCTCTTGAGGGAACCATGTGTTCTTTGGTTAGGAATTTCATTCCATCTGCAATATTTTGGAAGAAACCCGGGAAAATAGTAACTCCGTACCAAGAACGGTTGCCGACTCTGTTCACCATTTCTTGTTCGTGGCCTTTGTTACCTGCAACCTTGTTCAGCCATTTGTTGATGGCGCCAACAGGCTTACCAAGCCCATACGGAATCATATTCCACCATTCACCAGCGGTTACACCGTTTTCTCCAACCCATAGTGAGCGAAGAGCTGTCGTAGCGCCACGACGGTCGTTTACACGGGCGTAGAATTTCCTTTCGATCCACAAAATCATGAACATTGAGAGCATTATGCCTGCGAAAGTGAGTAAACAAGTCATCAGAGTGTAGACAAAGAATGCAATATCATTCGATGCAGACTCGAGGAATGTGTCTTCTAGAACCGCAGAAAATAGTTCTCTAGTTCGGTAGTAAATGAAATCGTGAAGTCCTAACCAGTCATCCATGATAATCACCTCAGCGGTCTGTCTCTCCTATGCATGGGTCGAAACTTCCCATGATTGCAGGGATGTCAGCAACTTTGTAACCAATCATGGTCTTCGCTACGTATGGAATTGTAATGAACATTGGAGAGCGAATTGATACTCTATACGGGTTCTTTCCTCTACCGTCTCCACCGCCTTGCAAGTAAAAGTTGGAAACTCCTCTAGTGCACTCGTAGGTGCTGAATCCGGTTGCACCCTCAGGTGCACGTGTTGGAGCCTTTGTGATTAGCATCTCGTCGCCGGGCTGATAGTGAGTATTTGCTCCACCTGGAATCTTTTCAATCGCATCCAATAGCATTCGGCAGGATTGGCGCATTTCCTCCATTCTGACACGGTATCTATCATAGCAATCTGCTCCCTTGACACTGGTCGGTTTCTCAACAGCAGGCTCCCAGTCAACCTGGTCATATACTGAGTAAGGGTTTGTCCATCGTGCGTCTGCGTTCACACCTGCGGCGCGAATGTTCGGACCAGTGACGCCAGCGTTGATTTGGTCTTCCGCTGTAGCATATCCAACACCTTGTAGTCTAACCAGCCAAATAGTTGATTCATCAAGAAGCATTTCGTACTCCTTGATTCTGTTTTCGAATAACTTGACCTTGGCTTTCAATCTGTTTGCCCAACCGATTGGAATATCTCTCTTGACTCCACCAACTCTTGGATAGTTGTAGTGCATACGAGACCCGCCAAGTTCCTGCAACAAATCAAGGAACATTTCTCTGTCACGCAAACACCATGTCATGAGAGTAAGGTTACCGATATCTGGACCAAACGCTCCAAGCCACATCAAGTGACTTGCAAGTCTTTGTACTTCAGCTGCCATCAAACGGATGTATTCTGCACGCTCTGGAACTTCTGCTTCTAGCAAATCTTCAGCCGCCATAATGTAAGAATGCGCCCAAGTCATTGCACTGACGTAACAGAGCCTGTCGCAGTAAGGAGTAATCTGAGTGAAATCCCTTGACTCGCAAATTTTCTCTACACCTCTGTGAATGTAGCCAAGTTCTGCTTCTGTATCGGTAACTGTCTCACCGTCAACCTTCACGCGCAGAGTCCACAGTCCGTGAGTCATCGGGTGTTGAGGTCCCATTGTAATCCACATTTCTGCCATAATATCACCTCACTTTACTCGGCCCTCGTCTGCCGGCTTACGGTCGAATCCTTGCGGATCGTCATACATCTCATTGAAATCATGATAGCGAATTTTGTGTTGTCTTTGAAGAGGGTGGAAACCAGTAGGGGAGTCGTGTGGATTTAGGACACGGTGCATGTTTTCATGTCCTTCAAAATCAACCCCAACCAAATCCCATGTTTCTTTTTCATTCCAATCGGCGCCAACCCACAAATCTTGAACAGATGGCACTGAAGGTGAATCTCCTGAAGGAAGAGGAATGAAGATTTCAACCTCCAATGGAATATCATCTCCTTCCAGAGTTTCTCCTTTGTGAACGGTCATTGTGTGAGCAGGTACATCTTGGATAGGCCACCTGTGCATGTGGTAAGCTACTTCCCAACCTCGAGATTCGCTTCCTTCCGGATAATGCGTTCCAGTTACCATTGCACAGTGATTTACTCCTAATTCGTGCTTCAAATGCTTTGCAACCGCTCGCCACTGTTCTGGCGAGCAAGTAATTCTAACGAATTCGAATTTCTTTCCTGCAGAGTGAGCGACGACCTCAATGGTTATTCCTGCATCTGAAAATCTCTCGGCTAGATTGTCAGCTGCCGCTTGAGTTGCCTCGGAGTTCTGTTCTTTGGTAATTGTAGTACCCATTTCAGTCATCTCCTACGATGATTGGCTTGTCACCATCACGGCCGGTTGAAGGTGCACCTCCAATTCGGATGATTTTCTCACGAAGTTTTCCAAATCCGTCGATAAGTGCTTCTGGGCGAGGAGGGCATCCTGGGATGTAAACGTCCACAGGGATTACCGTATCGACGCCCTCTAGGATGTTGTAAGACTGGTAATATGGGCCACCAGAAATTGCACATTCTCCCATTGCGATACAGTACTTTGGCTCAGGCATTTGTTCCCATAGCCTGACAATAGGGTCTGCAAATTTCTTGGAAATTGGACCGTTTACCAAAAGTACGTCTGATTGACGAGGACTTGAACGGAATAGCACACCGAATCTATCTCCATCGAATCTCGGAGTTGCAGATGCTGCCATCTCAATGGCGCAACACTTGATTCCAAGGTGAAGTGTAAACAATGACTTTCGGCCAGCCCAATTGAAGAATCGACCTGCTAAAACGCTTAGCAATTGCTTGATTTTTGTAGCCTTCAATGCTTCATCAGTTACGTCTCCAACAACTTCGACGAGGGTTCTGCTGTTGAAAGTTGTATAATTCTCTCCAGTATCACTCATGATATCACCTCAGATGTAAATTCGACCTCTCTTGCGGAATACGTGCCAAACTCCTAGAGTCATTGTTGTAAAGAAAATTGTAAGAATAATCATCTCGGTGCCGACCAAATCGATTGGATCGGCTGAGGAGGAACCTGTTGCATCCATAGCTAACAATCCACCAAGTGCCATGAACATGAAAGCAACATCGAAAACGAGGAAAATAATTGCATACCAGTAGTACTGGAAGTGGAATTGAATCATTGCCTCTCCAACCGGCTCAGAACCACATTCGTAGGTTGACAACCGTCGCGGATAGAGGCTGTGGTCACGCTCGTATCCTTCCATCAACCACGACTTGGTCATGTGAGGTCGAGACGAGTCTACCTTGGGCATAACGAAGTATTGAGTGATGAATGCTCCAAGTGGCATACCTATGCCAATAAGGGTCATCCATAGCATCGAAAGATAGGTGCCTGTAACCGTTTCTGCGCCGACCAACTATGCCACCAACTGAGAGAGTTGACACTCTCTTGTC
>WTIA01000074.1 GCA_011522915.1 Methanobacteriota archaeon | reverse complement strand
GGTTCAAGCGTTGGCAACGCTCGGTGATAACCACTACACTACTCTCGCAAGTGCATCCCTCCGATTGGACAGGGGTATAAACGGTTGTCGCTGGGAATTTACAAGCAAATCAAGCGTTTCCGAAGCCACCTAGCCCTCTTTCTTTGTCTGAACCTCTCATTACGTATATTGCGGCCCCGACTATGGCAAGAACTCCCAACCCACCTAATGCCACGTAAGTTAGGGCGTTGCTAGAATCGCTACCTGTAGGGTTCTCACCTTTTTCTTGTAGCATAATCGGAACAGATTCCTCTGCGCTTTGTGAACCGTAGGAGTCTCTTGCTTTGACGAGGACTTCATGGGTTCCCAGAGCAATGTACGTCTTTACTGTGAATTCCTTTGAATAGGTTCCATTACCATTTGAGGTCATGGTAAACCATGTATTTGATTGACCGGGAGGGGCTAGAATCCCTAATTTCACCCTAACCCAATTTAGGCCATCATAATCTTCTACCTCGATTGTAAGTACGTAGTCTACTTCCTCATCTCCAATTTCGATTATTCTTAGGTCTCCTACATTGATTAGTGGAGGTTCATTCAATACTGTAACTTCAACATCTTCGTCTGAAACGCTTTCGATGTGATATTGCCCAGAAACAGTTGTTCTTTGAACGGTTCTTGAAGCGCCTAGAGAATCTTCCATTCTGATATTCAGAACTTGGTCACCTGGAGTCATTCCCGTTGGTATTTCTAACTGCCCTGCCCATATATTTCCAACTCTGGATAATTCGTACATTGGGCCACCATAATCTCTCATGTCGATTGAAACATTTGAAACGCCGTGTCCATCGACGACTTCGGCATTTACTAGAATTGCCTCACCCCTGTGAACTATTGATGGTACTATTTCCATGTTGATCAATCTAGGTGCTTGATTTAGAACCGTGATGTTAGCAGTGTCGCTATCATATGCGTCAAATGCATCGATTACTGTTACGTTGATTGGGAGTTCTCCAACTTGAAGTCCGGGCACAGAGATTTCTGCACTCCAAATGTCATCACCAATGATTCTGTCCCCATTCAATCCCTTATCGTTTAGTGAAAGATCTACAACTCCTCCAATCGAGGTTGTATCTGCAATTACACCAACGACATTGAAATCAATGTCCGAAACACTGACCTCGATATAACCAGGTGAACCGCCTTCTCCGGTTACTACGCCTTGAGCAAGTGCGATCGATTCGACATTGGGGGCAGTATTATCGTTTGCAGAAATAATGGATGGGGACAGAACACGATTTACAGATTGGATTTCTGTTAAATTTACCAATTCGTTATCTTCTCCAAATTCCATCTGAAATTCTCTATTGATTTCCACATTTAGACCAGACAGTGGTCCATCGACAATCAAATTTCCACTCGCAACACCCATCACATTGCCCGAGTATGTGCCGGTCCAAGCAACCGTATCTACTATGTGACCATCCATTGCCACAGCAACTTCCTGCCCTGCAGTAACTGTAAGAATCATTCCATCTTGGTGGTCTAACAAGAATACGTCTCCCGTCACTGCATCGATTGGTGCTAAGCCAGTTTCTCTACTGATACTGATGTCCCCGATTCCTTCCTCAACAGTCGGCGCTTCTGGTGAATTTTGGATAGGAGAATTGGAGTGAATTTCGTCTCCACTACTTGGGTCTGGCCCTGTTTGACTCCAAACGGTCCGAATTGTTCTGTTCTCCCAATCAGCCTGCTTAGCATCATATGACCAAGACTCGTTATAGTGAGCCCCTGCACCTAAATCAGAATTAGGTAGGGCTGCGATTCCAGTTATGTTGAACCAATCTTCTTGATGCACAATGATGACATCATACATCACTCCAGTTTCGTTTGCCTGGGTGGTTGTATCTTCGATGGTTCGCAGAACTCCAAAGGTTCCCTGTGCATCACCAGTGATGATTCCATCAACGTGTATGTCATCTACTGTTACTAAGCCATCTTCCTGTTCTTGATGGAAATCATGAATCGTTCCATTTATTTGCACGCTAGCATTTTCGTCTTCACCTGAAAAGCCAAATGTTCCTCCACCAATCATCTTGTTTAGATGGTCAACCCGTACTCCATCTTCCCACCTTTCTAAGGATTCGAAGGTGTTCAATGATATGTCCATTCGTGTATCGTTGTTTTCCATAACTAAATCTGCAGTTGCCTCAAACTGCGTGTGAGATAGTCTCCTTACACCGTCTGAGTCCCAGGTTTCAATCAGTAAAACCGCAAGTTCTCCGTCGAGGTTCATTGATTCTCCGTCTTCATTTGAATCTAGAGATATAGTACCATTTGCTTCCAATCTAAATCTCTCGTCCACAATTCCGTTTACAGTACTGCGATTTATCCAAGCGTCACTAATTATGCCGAGAATTTGGACGTCTCCCTCTTCTCCATCATTTCCAACACCGATTGTCCCATCTCCTCTGGCATCGAAGGTTTGCGCCACCATCACACCGTCTTGAGTACTTTCATTCTTCCAAACAGAATTGAGGTCAATCATCATTGTAATGCTACTATCTGCGGTGTTGGATACAACAAATAGGGTTCCATTGCCTCTTTCCCAAGATTCGAGGTTAGAACCGATTCTCTGCTGCCAACCCTGTCCATCAAAAATTAGATTGTAAGTCTGAGTACCATTATCATTAATCCATTCTTGGTCCATCTCCCATTGAGAATTCAATGTTACTTCATGGTCTGCGAGTGGTTGGCCCCAAATTCCGACATTAATTGTCCTAGAGGTAGAACCAGCTTGGATGGTGATCGTATCACCATGAGAGAGTGATGTATTTACCACCACTCGTAAGTCTTCACCGGTTGTGTCATAGATTAATCCTGTTTCAAGTAATTCAGAATTATGCTGATGAGTTACGTTAATTTCTGAAATGTCCACGTTGCCAGAGATAATGTAGGCATGGTCATCTCCCCAATCTACATTGATGACAATAGCATCAACTTCGTCGGCGTTTGCAATCGGCATTACCGATACCAGAAATAGTAGGGTTAGCAAACTGGCTTTGACCTTCATGGTACAATGGTGTACCTGCTACTCTTCAAGACTTGTGGGAAACTGTTTAGCCCCAATGGTCAGATGTAAACGCATTTGGATTGACAGGCTTGTCGCCTTCTCTCATCCAAATATTACCAGCATCTCCGTATACGTCTCCGAATGGATCAACTTCAACGACCTCAACCTCACGATTCATGTAAGCCTCAACACGCTCGCGTAGTTCTGGCTTGAAGCGCCAGTAGTGAATTCTCCATTCTCTTCCATCCCACAGGGTGGTTTCTTCCGATTCGGTAGTCAATAAGTCATAATCTTGGAACATGTAGAACAAGTTGCGGTCAGTAGGTTCTAGCGCATTATCGATGATGCGGTCATAAAAACCAAAGAAACCGAGAGCGTGCTCAGCCATACCGCTAGCAACTTCAGGGTCCATCTCCATGTCGATATGCTGTCTAATTGCTTCAGTAAGTTCCATCATAGTCATTCCCATTTAATCACCTCGTCCCGAAGTTAAGTCGGCCAACTTTACTCCGCTGCGCAGTAATATGTATAGGTCGAAGTCCCTAATTAACCCAGCGATGATTTTGGCCCAATCGAGCAGTTCAAAGGGGAAATCGAACCCGCAAGTGTATGGATGCGGAGTTCGCGGAGGGTAATTTTCTAGGATTACCCGACCCAGGTGGTGCTGCTGATATTGTAGTAGCACCCGTTCCTTATGAACTAACCACTTCCTATGGTCAAGGCACTGCGGACGGTCCAGCAGCTTGTATTGAAGCCTCAGGACAAGTAGAATTGTACGATGATTTGCTAAAAGACGAGTTACCTGCTGGAAAGGTAATTCGTACCGCAGAGCCATGGGATGGAGAAGGAGCAACCTTGCAAGATCAACTCGATGGAATCGGCGAGTATGCGTCCAAACATTACGCCAGCCAAGCATTTCCGATTTTCCTCGGAGGGGAACACGGTATACTACCAGGTATTTTGCGAGGTTGTCCCGAAAAAGTCACTTTAATCCAAATAGATGCCCATGCAGACCTGCGTGATGAATTGGATGGTGAGCCATATTCACACGCTTGTGCTATTGCACGTTCTCTCGACGAAGGCGCTGTTGGTGTATATCAAGTCGGAATCAGGGCATATTGCAAACAGGAAGCAGATTATATCAGACAAGATGACAGAATACACACATGGTTTGCTAAGGACCTTTTCAATCCACTAAATAAAGACGAATTGTGGAGAGATTGGTTGGACAATATATCCAAAATTGAAGGCCCTGTACACCTCACTATTGATATAGATGGATTAGATGCAACACTCGTTCCAACAACTGGCACACCTGTACCCGGAGGTCTGACGTTTTGGCATGTGGTACAAACAATTGAAACGGCCTTCGAACACTGCGATATTGTTTCAGCAGATGTTAATGAAATTGTACCACAAAAAGACACGCCATTGACTCAATTCACATCGGCAATGATTGCTACGAAAATTATTGCAGCCAAAATCAAAAGGGGGTGAAAAAATGTCGCATGGTTCTCACGTCATGCTTGATTGCACCGGTGCTGTTGGTATGAACGGTTCTTGGATGCTATCACTTATGGAAAAAGCAGTTGACGCATCGGGTGCGAGGAGAGTTCATTCACATATTGAGGAATTTGATGGTACGATATCTCCTCCTGGGTTTGCATCTGTCGTATTACTGGATGAAAGTCACGTTAGCGCTCATTGCTACTCCGATACGGGACTCCTAGCAATCGATGCATTTTCTTGTGGAAACACTGACCCAGCAAGAATCATTGAAGTGATCGAGAAAGCGCTAAATTCTGAATACCCCGATATGAAAATCAATCGTCGCAAGAGAGTCGAGAGATTCCTTTCAGAGCCAGTAAATGGTGGCATTAGGGGCTTTGTAGACCGCCACTTCCAGCATTTCAATGCTGGTGCGCTGCGCGACTGTGCAACATCTCTTGACCATTTCCTTAGAAGTGGAGGTCGGCTTATGGTGACCCTTGCTGGTGCTATGAGTACTGCAGAAATAGGGCGCTCACTTGCTCCAATGATTAGAGCAGGTAAAATCCATGCCATCACTTGTACAGGAGCAAATTTGGAAGAGGATGTTTTCAATTTGGTAGCTCATTCCAAGTATCAACGTCTTCCAAACTGGCGTAATTTGACAGAGGAAGATGAAGCCGAATTGCACTCAAAGGGGTTCAACAGGGTGACAGATACATGCATTCCAGAAGAAGAAGCAATACGTCACATAGAAGACAAAATAGTCGGGCAATGGAAGACAAAATCTGCTTTCCCTCACGAACATCTTATGGCAATTCTAGATGACTTAGAAGCAGAAATTCCTAGAACAGACTCATGGTTAATCGCAGCAAGAGATGCTGGGATTCCAGTCTACGTGCCTGGTTGGGAGGATTCCACACTTGGAAATATATTCGCTGCCCATTGCATCAAAGGCAATGTTGATCGCTCAGCAGTAAAAACTGGTATCGACTACATGGTTCATTTGGCAGAGTGGTACAAGGAAGCAGAGCACCCCATCGGTTTCCTTCAGATTGGAGGCGGAATTGCAGGCGATTTCCCGATCTGTGTAGTTCCGATGATTAGGCAAGACCTGCAAGAGGAAGCACCTTTGTGGGGTTGGTTTGCTCAAATATCGGAATCTACAACTTCCTATGGCGGTTATTCTGGAGCTCCTCCTAGCGAGAAAATAACTTGGGGGAAGTTGGCGCCAGGAACTCCAATGCACCTTATCGAGTCAGATGCAACAATCGTGGCTCCGATATTATTTTCCTATATTTTAAGTTAAAGTTTTTCAATTGAAAATTTAAATCTGCAATTGGAAATAAATCGCTCAATTCCTCCTTGCTGCAGCAATGGAAGTAGTTGATAAACAAATCAACAAACAACAGTCAGATTGATGGAGGAAGTAGCCTTGGAAGGAACAATGCGCAAGATGGCTGTGTTCCTAGCGGTGTTAGTCGTCGCTCCTGCGCTAGCCTCAGCAGAACAAAATTGGCCAGGTGAACCAGTTGACAATCATCTCTACATGTCATGGGCTGCATTGACACAAGAAGTCAATCAGTGGGCAGATGATAATCCAGATATCGTTGAACTCTCCAGTATAGGAGAGTCATTCCTTGGAAAAGACCTGTGGATGGTAGTATTATCTGATTGGTCGATGGAAACCAAGGCCAATGGGTCTGCTAAAGAGATAATCTACATTGATGGAGGCCATCATGGTAATGAATACCTTGGAACAGCTTTAGCTTGGCTAACTGCAAAATGGTACATCAACGAGTGGAATGCACAGAACGAAGAGGCAATCAACGTACTGCAAAACACCGAACTTCATATTCTGATTATGCTCAATCCAGACGGAAACGATTTCGATACACGTCATAATCAGAACCTGACAACAGCAGCAAATCCATTCGCAAGTGAACCAGTTCCTACTGGGATTGACCTAAACAGAAATTATGACCATTACTGGGATGACTGCTCCCCCAGTGACCCATTCGCTCCAGGAACAGGGCCATTCAGCGAGCCAGAAACAAAAGCAAACTCAGATTACATGAATACTGTCGTTCAAGATGCTGATCTGTACGTCACAATGCACACAGGTGTTTGGATTATGCTGTACCCATGGGGTAAGTGGCCTCAACAACCACCCGATTGGGAGTTATTCCACGGGATTAGAGAGGAAGTGAATGCAGGCATATCTGACATTCCAATCCAAAACGCAAACCAAGGTCTCTATCCAAATTGTGGAACTAGCAGAGATTACGGATACGGTGTAATGGGGTTCCCGACTTTTACTTTCGAGACTGATGATGACCAGTTCTTTCCCGGTACCTTTGAAGACGTCAATGAGCGACTTGGAGAAGAACTGGATGTTATGCGCTATCTCATTGACAATATATGGTACTGGAGAGCAAGGTTGGTTGTTGAATCATTCAGTATTGATGATGAAGTAGTAACCTTCACAGTTAACAATCAAGGCAGGGCGAGTACTCAAAATGCCACATTACAGTATGTTGATGGAAATAAAGTATTGTGGGAGTCGGAAAACTTCACCGCAAACGCAAGCAGCAAAGCAACAATTACCAGCGATGGATTCGATTATGATGGCGGTGAATGGCGGCTATCCTACCAAAAGAGGGTTGTTCATTCCTCTCAATGGGTTAACGAGAGTGTGGGCCTGAGTCCAATCACAACGAGTTTGTTTTCTCAGTCTGTCGAAACGCTTGTCTGGGTATTACAAGCAGGGGCCATCCCAATATTCGTGGTAGCATTCGCATTTTGGTGGTCGAGAGAAGAGAAACCGTTCGATTTGGAAGATGAAGAACCAATCGAAGCGGAATTGATTGAATGAGCCGATTTAGGCGCATCTTCAAGTGGGATGTGCATTTCGGATGATTAGGTGAGCCAATGCAGGTATCAGTAAACACCAACGACAACATCAACGGAACTCTCGTCCTTCCATTATGGGAAGGTAGTGAAAGCATGCCTTCTGGGGCTGAAGCTGGAGTTCCTAGAGCCTTGAAAAGCCAAATTGACACAATCCTATCTGCTGGAGATTTCAAAGCCAAGTGTGGTACTGCCATGACTCTGGCTGGCACGGATGGAGGAAAGGCCCTATTGATTGGTCTTGGAAAAACAGAAGATGCAGATTTACAGTCCATGAGAGAGGCAGGAGCAAAGGTCACTGCAAGCCTTTCAAAGATTCACGGAAAAACAATCACTGTAAAATTCTCAGATATTGAAGGTGATCACATGGGAGCATTCGTCGAAGGTATGATTTTGCGAGATTACTCCTATGATAAGTACAAATCAAAAGACGAAGATGATGACTCCGATGATGGAGAAATCAATGCACACGTTACCTGTGAAGCAAACAAGACCGCTGACCTTCAAAAATCCGCAAACCTGTCCCTCGCAGTTGCATCTGGCGTTTACCTTGCAAGGGACCTAGGAAATGCTCCACCAAACGACCTCTATCCAATGGCATTCGCTGAGCAAGCGGTTGCATTTGGAAAAGAACACGACAATGTTAAGGTCACTATCATCAATTACGAACAAGCATTATCCATGGGAATGGGAGGACTCGTTGGAGTCGGTATGGGTTCAGCGAGAAAACCATGTATGGTCATCTTCGAAATCAACCCAAACATGCCTGGTCCTAGCCCTTGTATTGTTGGAAAAGGAATTACTTTCGACACTGGAGGTATTTCATTGAAGCCACCGCCCTCAATGGACGAGATGAAGTACGACATGCACGGTTCTGCAACCACCTTCGGAGTAATGCAAGCACTGGTTGCAAGCGGACACAAGGAGAGAGTTATCGGAGTTACATGTATGGCAGAAAACATGCCATCCTCCAATGCACAGCGTCCCGGCGACGTAATCAAGACTTATTCCGGTAAGACTGTCGAAGTTCTAAACACCGACGCTGAAGGAAGATTGGTTCTATCAGATGGATTATGGTACACAGGAACACATCTGAATCCATCATACATCATTGATTTAGCAACTCTAACCGGCGCATGTGTGGTCGCTCTTGGTCACGAAGCGAGTGGATTGTGGTCCAACGATGATGATTTGAGAAACAGAATCAAAGAAGCAGGAGAGCACTGTGGAGAAATCGCATGGCCTATGCCGTTATTCAAGGCATTCGAGAAGGAGATGACAGACTCGAAGATCGCTGATGTTCGCAACCTTGGAGCAGGCCGCTGGGGCGGGTCCAATACCGCTGCAGCATTCCTAAAGCAATTTATTCCAAACAAGGAAGGAAGCGATGACCAAATTCCCTGGGCCCACCTAGACATTGCTGGAACAGCATGGGGTGCAAAAACCAACAAGATGGTCAAGAATGGCGCAACAGGAATCCACGTTAGGACTCTTCACCACTTGATTACTGGTCAGTGATTACTGAGAGAAGTGCATTATTGCACGTCGAGTGATGTCGATTACCAAATCGACCTCTTCGCTAGTGATGTTGAAATGAGGTGTGTATCTTAGAGCGTTAATTCCTCCGTGAATCACCCCAAGTCCTTGCTTTCTACACCAAACTTCGACGTCATCAAATCCAACAACTTTCATTTTCTCAGGGTCTAATTCAGCAGATAGTAGAAGCCCTGTTCCTTGAACCTGAGTAATAGTTCCAGGTAGTTCAAGTGCTAATTCTTCTAGCTTTTCAACGAATTCACGCCCCCTGTCGCGTATATTTTGGCGCAGTTCAGGAGTGATCTTCTCAAGAACCGCTACTGCTGTTTCAAGAGCACGAGGATTAGTTGTCATAGTATTTCCATAAATTCCAACAACATACAATTCTGCTGCTCTATCGTTTAATCCTAGAACAGAAAGAGGGTATTGGCCAGCGTTAAGAGCCTTTGACCATGTTTCTAAATCCGGGCCTTCAGCATCTTGGAATCCCTCATAATCAACCACGGAAAGAGTGCCTTGACCTCTAATTCCCGCTTGAATGGAATCCACGATTAGCATTGAACCATGTTCATTTGTTAGACGTCGAGCCTCATCATAGAATTCTCTGTCAATGCATTGGCCTGGGTTTCCTTCGCCTTGAACAGGCTCAATAGACATAGATTCGATGAAGTATCCATTTTCTTCAGCATCTTTAAACGCATCTCTCAAGGCTTCCGGGTCGTTTGAAGGCACAAGAATCAAATTATCTCTTTCAGAGAATGTTTTCAGTACCTTGTCATATTTACCTTTACAGGAATGGGATATCTGAGCAGGGCGGTCTGTCCTTCCATGAAATGCTCTCTCAATTGCCATCAATTTCACGGGCTTACCTTCATGACGTCCTCCCGGCCCAGTCATTATCTTAGAATTAACATCGCATATTCGCATTGCTACGGTCATTGATTCTGAACCGGAATTCATGCAGATGAATTTAGAAAAAGGGCAACTCCCACGGGTATGACCCAATTCTTTCTTTAGAGCAGTAGCAAGTCTTGCTTGAGAAATAGACGGTGTCATCACGTTAGCCATGACGTGATTTTTACTCATAGCGTCGATAATTTCCTCTGGACCATGGCCGCCACCAAGCATACCGTATCCTCCGTTATCATGAACCACGGCCCCATGGGAGGTAACAATCCAAGGTCCTCTTGCTGCAACCGCAACGTAGGGATTGATTGTAGCAGGTGCGTAGAAATTGACAAAATCTTCTTGTAAATGTGCTACTAAATCTGATTCATTCATCATTAGAAGGTCGCTAGAGAACTCTTTTTGTCTAGTTTCAGCCTCTTCGATAGCAAGTATGAGTGTGTTATCTCTAGTTACGAAATCAAGGATGACTTCGTTTGACAACCCTGTCGTTTCAGCACTACCGCTCGAGGCGCGCATCCGGTCGAGAATTGCAATAACATCTGACATGATTAAAACCGGTTGCAGACGTATATTCAACATTGTCCCGATTATGTGTATTTTTTCTAAAATGCAGGCGATTCTATCTTAATCAAAAGACTCCAGGTCTTGACATGGCAGAGGGTAAGCAGTCTATTGACCACACTTCTTTGCAACACGGATTTTTCCAATTTACATTCCCTCATACTTGGAAGGGAATTATCCCTTGGGTAATCGCTGCAATCATGTTTTTTGGAGCAGCGGTTACAGTGATAATCAGTTTAGACATACCTGACGTTCCTCCGATAGAGGATAGCCAATACGTCAATACGCTCGATGAAATCGATGAAGAGCAGACGGTGAATCTTGGGCCGGGTTGGGAAGACGGAGGTGAGGCCACCTTCGCTGTAATCAAAGTCGAAATCATAGAGGGAACTCTTGTTCACGGATATTGGGAATACGATGCGGATGGCGAAAATTGTACAGATTATGTTGATGTTTACGAAGACGTTACTCTTACTGTTTCTCCTGTAAGCGGTGGAGAGTCATTCGAAATCACTTGGAATGATGAGATGGGGCCTGAAGTGTCGACAAATAGCAGGTATTGCCCGGGATATGACGATTGGTACATTGATGAGGGAGACGTTATTGAGATGTTCATCATTGGCGAGGATGGGAATTATTCCATTCTTTCAGTGGGTGCAGAAGGTCTAGACCCTGGAGAGAGGACCGAGAGAGAGGATGCACAGAGAATAGCTCTGGCAGTAATTATTGTAGCATCTGCATTACTAATGGTAACTACACCGACATCACTGTCAGAAGATATCAAGAATCTCAAGCAACGTTGGGGCAACTCCCCGTTTGTTCACGGCAAACCCGGTGATTTGAGTCCAGCAGATGGACCTGTTCGTGAAGTTGATGAGAACGATTGGGTTTTGCCTCCACCGGGTTTTGAGACATGGCCGGATAATCCATACGCGCCAAATGAAGACGGCGTACTGATTGAAGAGCATCCAGATGTGGTTGGAACACCTACTCCTGCGACATTTACTCTTTACTCGATCAACGGAATGATTTTCGTTGGAACAGCGCTCTGGCTAGCATCAGATTTGACAGCAAGGCACAGTGATGATACTCAACAGATTATTGGTTACTGGTTGAAAATAGGAATAGTTCTCTTTTCCATATTGTGGACATATTTTGCATATAAAAAATGGAAACTTATGCACAATATTATCGATACACCATCAAGCAGAGTAAGAAGCGTTGCTGCAGGCCCTGCTGAGTTGGTTGGTCAAGTTAGACCAGGCCCGGAAGGTACTCTCTCAGTGGATGTCGGAGGCAGTATTGCGAGAAGAGTCCAAGGTGTAGTTAATTACAGATGGAAAGAAGAAGAGCGGGTCTGTAGTAAAGACAAGGATGGAAAGGAATCTTGCAGATGGGTCACTAGAAGAACCGATGCGGGTGGACGTGAATTCATACTCCATGATGGTACAGGGGGGATCCTTGTAGACCCTACCTCATGGGACAAAGTCAACATGGGAGATAGACTGTTCAAATGGGGTACGGGTAACTGGCGCTGGACAGTTTGGGTTCTTGCAGCTGGAGACCCTGTGTACTGTTTAGGAAGAGTAGAGACTAGAACCCATGATGAGCGAGAAGAAGGAATTGATACTTCAATTCCTAACTCATTATTGGTCGTTAGAGGCAACAAAGACATCGGAATGCAAGTTCACCTTCACAGAGGAACAGAGTTGTCTCTAATCGCTGGCTTGCGCTCAACTACAGAAGCGATTGTAATACCACTTCTAATGCTGGTATTCAGTGCGATTCCATTCATTTGGTAATCAGTCTTCGTCTTCGTCGACTACTTCGAAGTCAGCATCGACTACTCCATCATCTGATGGTGCAGCGCCGGCCTCTTCCTGTTCAGCCATCTCGGCAGCAGCAGCCTCATACAACTTGGCAGAGATTGCGTGCATTCCCTCTTCGATCTCCTTGACCTTGGCCTGAACTGCAGCCTCATCGATTTCATCAAGTTCCTTAGCAACTCCTTCTTCATTCTGAAGTAGAGCCTCCAATTCGTCAACCTTAGACAAAACAGGGTCCTTGTCTTCATCACTGAGTTTCTCTCCAGCCTCTTCGATAGTTCTGCGAGTCTGGTAAACGATTTGGTCAGCCATGTTTCTCATCTCGACTTGAGCCTTCAAGCGCTTGTCGGCCTCAGCGAATTCTTCTGCTTCAGCGATCTTTGCCTGAATCTCGTCTTCGGTTAGAGAGGTGTCAGATTCAATCTTGATAGATTGCTCCTTACCGGTCCCCTTGTCCTTTGCAGATACGTTGACAATACCGTTAGCATCGATGTCGAATGTGACCTCGATTTGTGGTACGCCACGTGGTGCAGGTGGAATTCCCATTAGGTGGAATTGGCCCAGGCTTACGTTATCCTTTGCGAATTCTCTCTCACCCTGCAGAACGTGAATTTCTACAGCAGGTTGGTTATCGCTTGCGGTTGAAAACACTTCAGAGCGTCGGCTAGGAATTGTTGTGTTTCTCTCAATCATTGTAGTGGTTACACCACCGAGGGTTTCGATACCCAGAGTTAGTGGAGTAACGTCCAGCAGAAGGATATCAGAGACACCTTCGTCTCCAGCGATGATTCCTGCTTGTAGAGCAGCTCCCATTGCAACCGCCTCATCAGGATTGATTCCTTTGAACGGAGACTTACCCGTCTCTTTCTCGATAGCGGTTTGTACTGCAGGAACACGGGTTGAGCCACCGACAAGAATGACCTTATCCACTTCACCCTTTGATAGGCCAGCATCCTTCATTGCTTGTCGTGTTGGTTTCATTGTCTTCTCAACAAGCGGAGCAATTAATTCTTCGAACTTAGCACGTGACACTGTAATGTCAAGGTGCTCTGGCTGCCCATCCTTCATTGTGATGAATGGAAGATTGACCTGAGATTGTCCGGTTCCAGACAACTCGATCTTTGCTTTCTCTGCTGCTTCCTTCAGTCTGCTCATCGCTTGGACATCCTTTGCTAGGTCGATTCCAGATGTCTTCTTGTATTCAGCAACTAAGTAGTCGATTAGAACTTCATCAAAGTCGTCGCCACCGAGTTTGTTGTTACCCGCAGTTGCCTTTACTTCGATTTGCGGCTGTCCATCAACCTCGTAAATTTCGAGAACGGATACATCGAATGTACCTCCTCCAAGGTCGTATACAAGGATAGTTTGGTCCTCTTCTTTGTCAACCCCATAAGCAAGAGCCGCAGCGGTTGGCTCGTTGATAATTCTCAAGACTTCCAGACCAGCGATTCTTCCAGCGTCCTTTGTTGCCTTTCTTTGAGCATCGGTAAAGTAAGCAGGACATGTGATTACAGCCTGCGTCACTGTTGTACCTAGGTAAGCTTCGGCGTCAGCCTTCAACTTTTGTAGAATGAATGCTGAAACCTCTTGTGGAGTATATTCAGAATCGTCGACCTTGGTCTTCCAATCAGTTCCCATGTGTCTCTTGACAGAGATCATGGTTCTCTCGTGGTTGGTAACCGCTTGTCGCTTTGCGGTTACTCCTACCATGCGCTCTCCGCCATCTTTAGCGAATGCTACAACAGACGGGGTTGTTCTTGCGCCTTCTGCGTTTGCAATGACTACGGCTTCACCGTTTTCGATTGTTGCAACACAAGAGTTGGTTGTTCCTAGGTCTATTCCAATTACATTTTTCTTAGCCATATTTTCACTTCCGTTAATTTCCGAATTCAAAATATCGGGATTCCTCCGTCGTCTTCGTCATCATCGTCGTCTGCAAGGTCTACGCTTACATCCGATGAGACTGGAGCATGATCGTCTTCAACACCATCATCGATGTTCTCAGACTTAGTTTCTAAGGCAGAGCCTTGTGGTGTTAGTTTTAGTGTGATGTCGAGAATCCCGTTGTTGATTGACCAATCAACTACGTCATCACACTGGTGTGGCAACTCGATTTGAGCCAGTGGTGGCTCTGAAGGGTCAGAGAGTACCTGTAGCAGTTCTCCACCGCTAGAGAGAGCGACTTCAATCTCATCAAAGTCGGTTCTGGTAGAGAAATCTACGGTGATTGACATATTCCATCCAGAGAGGTAGATGTTCTCGGATGGAAGCCTGAGAATTTCGTTATCTGGTTCTTCTTCCTCGATATCGACCTCAACCGGTGCAGCATCTACTTTGACATCTACTCCTAGGTTGGACAACATCTCATCTAGTGGTTTCCCAGATTGGAATAGTTTCGAAATGTCAGAGATGTCGAAATTGAAGTTGACATCTCCTTTCGCCAATCTTTCCGGGTCGATTCCCATTGCTTCAAACTTGGATTGGAACTGCTTCATCATGGCCTTTAGTTGGTTGATATCAACGCTCATGCCCATCTTTTGGAACATTTCAGCCATTTGTTCGAGCATCTTTTCTTCCCAGTCTTCAGCCATGATTTTTCACCACTACTTAACCATCGGTTGTATAGTCGGAGCAGTAGCCCATATATGAACTCCACGCTTCCTAATTCTCAACAGTTTAAGACGAGGAGTCGAGTGGGCGAGACGATGGCGGAAGAGACCATTCTCGAATCTACAGAGAGAACCAGTGGTCGCGAAGCCTTGCGCAAGAACGTACAGGCCGCCATTGCATTGGCTGGTGCAGTACGCTCAACACTCGGTCCAAAGGGATTAGACAAGTTGCTCGTGGATGACACTGGAGATACCCTTGTTACAAACGATGGCGTTACTGTTCTTGAGACTGCAAAAGTCGAACACCCTGTTGCAAAGATGATTATCAGTGCATCATCAACTCAGGACCGGGTCGCTAGAGATGGTACGACAACAACCGTGGTTATCTGTGCTGAAATGCTGAGAAATGCTTGGCAACTGGTTAGGCAAGGAGTTCATCCCTCCATAATCGCAAGAGGCTTCGCACAGGCTGAAGCTTTTGCTTTGTCATCTCTAGACGAATTATCTATCGATGCAACGCCACAACAAATTGAGTCTGCGATCGAGACTTCGCTAGCTGGTAAGTTGGACAAGGGCATGGAAAAGCGTCTAGCAAGTCTTTCTCTTGAGGCAGGTCAGGTTATTCTCACAGATGGAAGAGCGGACCCAACTCGTGTCAAAATCATTAAGCAAACCGGCGGAACAATGCAGGATTCCACTCTGATTACAGGACTTGCACTTGCAAAAAGCCGCATTCATCCAGAGATGAAAGAACGCGGTGGACCGGGTTCAATTTTGATTCTTGACGGCGGACTTGAGAGGAAGAAACCTCAATTCGAGGCAAAATTGAACATCACTTCAGCAGGAATGCTAGATGCATTCCGCGCTGCTGAATCAAAGGCTCTTCTAGCCCAAGTTGAGAATTTGGTAAACATTGGATGCGACCTTCTTGTCTGCAAAGAAGGCGTAGATGATGAAGCAAGGCAAGCACTCTCCAAGCACGGAATTCTGACTTACCGCCGCGTCGAGAAGCGAGACTTAGACCTACTATCTCGTGCATGTGGTGCAAACCTTGTCCCTGATGCTGGAAGAGCAACTAAGGCGGATTTAGGAGCATTCATCAAGACTAGAGAAGAGTTACGCGGTGGAGTAAATCACTGGATCCTTGACGCAGAAGACAGCGGTGCAACTCTAATTGCAAGAGGAAGCACCCAAAGCGTACTCGATGAGGTAGAGCGATGCTTCGCGGACGGCCTAGGAGTTGCATGCCAACTATTGGAAGAGCCAGTATTGCTACCGGGTGCTGGTGCAACACAGGTTGCTTTAGGGCGACGCTTGCGAAGGTTTGCAGAATCCGTACCAGGTCGTGAACAATTAGCGATTGAGGCTTGGGCAGATGCCTTAGAATCCATTCCTAGAGCGCTTGCAGCAAATGCAGGCTATGACGGCATTGACTCATTATTGAAACTAACAGCAGCTCACAGCGAATCTGGAGATTACATGGGCCTTGATTTGAATGATGGCAAGGCTAAGGATACAATTTCAAGAGGAGTCCTAGAGCCGATGAGTATCACCAGGCAAGCGATTTCAGGAGCCACTGAAGCAGCGATTAGTATCTTGAGAATCGATGATGTTCTGTGGGCCCAAATGGATGCTCAAGTCCCAGAT
>WTIA01000091.1:3483-4609 GCA_011522915.1 Methanobacteriota archaeon | reverse complement strand
CAGCTTGGTCAACGGCGGTGGGTTTAGGTCCCATTCCTTATTGGTTCGCAGGTTCAAATCCTGCCCCCCGCACTCTTCTATTTGCATTACTGAAGAGTGTTTTTGGAATAGACATTACAATCCAACATCGCGGAGCGCTTGAATCGCATCCGATTGAGAATCATCCAACTCTTCAACCTCAGCAAGGATAAATTCGATGTCGATATCCTTGACCCTTTGACGGTCACCGACTTGAGATAAAGGCGGGATTGTGATTTTGCCCTTCACACCAGAAGGAAGGGTTACTGTTACTTTACCACCAAGAAGTAGGGTAGAGTATGGAACTTCGACATCTTTTACGATTCTATCTCCATCCCATCTACAACCCTCACCCGGGTCTACTCGAATTTTGACAATCAGGTCTCCGTTAACCCCTTGTGGATGTCCATGGCCTTGGTCTTTGATTCTGACTTCAGTGCCGTGTTTTGATTTTGGTTTAACATTGATTTTCAAGGTTCGACGCTTTCTGTCAATGCTACCGTGAGTTCCTGGGATTAACTGGGTGTATGTGAGGTTGAACGAGCCTCCTTCGCTCGCTTCTTCTGCTGTTAAGTCGATCCAAGCGGTTGCATTTTGACCACGCTCTTGAGGTGGTCTAGGAGCTGAGCGTTGTCTTTGGGCCCCGCCCATTCCACCCATGCCTCCGCCAAACATCTGTGAGAGGATGTCTTCCATTCCACCTCCTCCACCAAAGCCGCCTCTGCCACCGAAGGGGTTTCCTCCACCGCCGAATCCAGAGAACATCTGTTCTTGTTCGTGCTTGCGCCTAGCTTCGGCGGTTCCTATCGAATCGTATGCTGCTTGTACTTCTTTGAAACGCGCCTCAGCACTTTCAGAGCCTTCGTTTCTATCAGGGTGGTACTGCCTTGCAAGTTTGCGAAAAGCCTTCTTAATTTCAGCATCGCTGGCCCCTCTTGAAACACCGAGAACCTGATATGGGTCTCTTGCCGCCATAGTAGCATCGAGGCGCAGGTCTGCTTTGAATCAGTCGATATTTGGGCCAATTTGGCACCGTTGAGGTTAAATGAGGGCCATAAGTCGCGAGGAACCCCCTGAGGTGAAACCATGTCAGATGAAAATGACCAGA
>WTIA01000091.1:0-3383 GCA_011522915.1 Methanobacteriota archaeon | reverse complement strand
CATAAGTCGCGAGGAACCCCCTGAGGTGAAACCATGTCAGATGAAAATGACCAGACTCGCTCATTTGAGGACAGAGTACAGGACCGCCAAGATGCTATTGAAGCACAATTCCGCAAAATCTCTCGTGGCAGTTGGGCGCGTATCATCCGAATGGCAAGAAAGCCAACTCCGCAAGAATTCAAGCAGACATCAATCATCTGCGGAATCGGTCTATTCGTACTTGGTTTCATAGGATTCGTTATGCTAATCGTGATGGACAACTTCATCCCGTGGATTATTCACGATGTTTTCAACATCTGATTTGGAGGAATAAAAAATGACTGAAGCATTCATAGCATTTGTTCGCCACGAGCAAGAATTGTTACTACTACGCCGTTCATCCTCTGACGCTGATGCTGCAGAAATGTGGGATGGTGTTTATGGAATCGGAGACACCGAAGAAGACGTCCTGAATCGGGTCTCAGAATGCACTGGAATTCCAATGGAAGACTTGGAGTATGTAAGAGATGGACCAGCTCTTGGTATTGATATTGACGGTCGATTGCAAGACATCGCACCGTGTTTGGTTGTTTCAACAAATAAGGAAGTAACTCCAGCGGGCAGGTACAGCGAAGCTGCGTGGGTCGACCCTGGTCACATACAGAACTACTCTTGCGTTTTCTCAGATTTAGAAATGGAAGGCGCAGACAAATTATTCCGTGAGATGTATGGTTCTGTTGCAGCGTACCTATTTATTGTAAAAACAGCAATTGGCTCTGAGAAGAGGGTCGCAGATGAGATGCAGGCTCGATTGATGGGCTCAGGTTCTCTTTCGAAAATTCAAGAAAACATCTTTGCAATCCTACATCCAACAGGAATGCGCGGATATGTCATGGTTGAATCAAATGCTCTCCACCACGTCGAGAAGTTGATTGGACGCTCTGGTGGCCGTGATCCAAAAGCACGCCGTGGTCTAAATCAAACACCTTTGAAGAATGCAAAGACCGTTCTACCTGGTGAAGCACCTCTAGCAGATATTCTGCCATACCTAGAACCAAAGGCAGTTACCAGCGGAATAGAGGTTGGTTGTATCGTTGAAATCGTAACTGGAGCATTCAAGGGTGAGAAGGCTCGTGTTACCAGCGTATCTGAAACCAAAGAAGAAGTCAGCATGGAATTGTATGAACAACCGATTCCAATGACCCTCAAGATGCGTGGCGACCACGTCCGTGTCATCGAGCGTGTTGAGTGATTTTTGAAAGTTTCAAAATCCCCATATTCGCTGAACAAATAGTGACAACATTATATCCAATGGATTTTTCCATTTTACATCATGGATATGAAAGAAATCCTAGACCCTAAGAAATTAATGATAGCAGCAGGCGTGATGGTCGTCATCATCTCCTGCATAGGAATGGCCAATAGCGAGCAGTGGGCTGAATGGGCCTGGGATGATGAGCCAATTGGTGACCACGATGCAGCCTATGAACAGATGTGGGCTCTACACATGCTTCCAATGGGTCTTTTCGCAATAGGAACAGGATTGTTCGTTACCGGGAAACCACTTGCGCAGATGGCAATGCTATCTTCAGCATCAGTTCTGGTAGTTGTTGGTGGAGGAATGGGGTACCTGACTGGGCACCACGGTTATGATGGAACACCTCCTGCAATTTGGATGATTCTGCCACTAGTCGCTTTGCTTACAACCCTCGCTATGGGTGTCGGAGGATATCTGTCTTACAAGGACTTGACATCAGGTGAATGAAGTGGATCAGGCAAAGAAAATACTCAACCCAAAAATCTGGTTAATAATAACTGCACTAATTCACGCAGTTGTTGGAATTATCTTACAAACAGACTGGGGAGATGACCCTCAAGTGTTGATTGGAGGTTTCATGCTACTGCCTTCTGTTTGGATGTTGTATATCGCTTTCTTCATTGAAGGAGAAGACCAGGCAAGACTTACCGCTGTAATTGCAGGACCTGCTTGGGTTTGGTTCGTAATTGCTTGCGCTATGGGGCTAAGTTGGCAAATCGGAACCAGCGATGTGATGGAGATGACTTTCGCTGAGAATATACCCCCCCTTCTGATTTGGGGGTTGACTGCACTTAGTGGAGTACTGCATGGCAACTTCCAAAACCTTCTATCCACTGAGAGTCAATAATTGCCTAAAAATCAACAGCCGGAGCCTACGCGGCGCGATTAAATAGGGGAGGCAAGTCGGCAACTTGCTCACGTCCGTGAGTATCAGAGGTGAACAAGCATGCCAAAGCCTTGGACCAGCGAGCTAATCAAGAAGGCTCTAGGTGTACAGAAGTGCAATGGCAGTTTGGAAGCCGCAACCGAGGACTTGAGCCTCGAGAAAGCAATGGACGTCGCACGTCAAAAGAACGACGACGGCCACCTTACCGGAGCAGATCTGAAGGCGCAGACCCGAGAGGTCATTGGCACATGTGTCGCTATGCGTGTAAAGATCGAAGGTCTCTGGGCTAAGGATGCACTGAAGACAATTGAAAATGGAGATTGGGACGAACGCTTTGCTTGAACTGATTCACGGACCGCGGGAGAGGGAGCAATCCCTCGCAGACCGAAGGGGTGACAGAAAATGGAAGAAAAAATATCTGAAGCTATCAAGAACGCCATCGAAGGCGCTCCAGAACGAAAATTCGTTGAATCGCTAGACATAGCATTCACAATCAAGGACATTGATTTGAAAAATCCAAACAACCGTATCCAGGAAGAAATCCGTCTTCCTAACGGTCGTGGTAAGGATATCAAAATCGCAATGTTCGCCGCATCCGATGCTGCACAGAAGGCAAAGGCTGCTGGAATTCACGTAATCGATCCTTCAGAGATTGAAGAACTTGGTAAGAACAAAGGAACAGCAAAGAAACTAGCGAACTCGTATGATTTCTTCCTATCAGAAGTCCCACACATGGGGCTTATCGGTCGCTACCTCGGTGTAGTTCTAGGTCCACGTGGAAAGATGCCACGTCCAGTACCTCCAGTTGTAGACCCTTCAGTTATCGCAAACGGTCTTCAATCAACTACTGTAATCAAGTCTCGTGACAAGATTACTTTCCAAGCCTCATTTGGTACTCGTGCTCAATCCCATGAAGAGTTATTGAAGAACGCAATGGAAGTATACAATCGTGTTACCTCCAAATTAGAGCGTGGAATTGGAAACATACGCTCCTTGTACATCAAGACAACCATGGGACCAGCAAATAAGATCGAGGTGATTAATTGATTCCTAAGGTATCACCATGGAAGAAGGACACAGTCGCTTCCTTGACTGACATGCTGAAGAAAGGTGGAACAGTCGCTGTTATCGATATTCACGGTGTACCAGCTGGTGCAATGCTAGGCATGCGTGCTGGTCTGCGCTCATCCATGAACATCC
>WTIA01000002.1 GCA_011522915.1 Methanobacteriota archaeon | reverse complement strand
TTCATGATGTCATGGTGAAGGCCATATTCAAGGTCATTTACGTAGCAAGATGCAGTGATGTGCATTGGATTTACCAATACTAAGCCATCACGAATTCCACTTTCTGCTACCACTTTTTGAACATCCCTAGTTATGCACAAAATTTCGTACCGCTTCTCGGTTTCAACCCAGATTTCTTCGACGTAGGTTGCGGCTTGGCCGGTGATTAATTCACCCATCTAAACACCATCAACCAAACAATTTTGAATCATCTAATCCATTATTGGATATCATCATTGGTATTGCAATAATTAAGCCACAGATCCCGTTGCAAATCACAATGAAAACTATGCCAATTCCTGCTATAAGACCAGTACTAGCCTCCAATTGCTCCTTGTCATCATCAGTCAAATCATTATCTTCCTCAATTAGATCATCAATCATTCCAGGCATGAGTGACATCATCGCCACTGAAACAATAGTGCTAACCACTAGAAGAAGCAAGGATAGGTGTATTCCTTTCTTCTGGTAATTTTGAATCATATATCCACCTGCAATGTAACCGCCTGCAACTAAAAGATTGACCAAAGCAATAACGACAAATAATCCGCCGTATTCAAGCGTGTTTCCAAGATTGATTACTTCTCCCAGTATCCCGAAAACTCCCCAAATTATAATCAAAATCCCTATAATTTTTGGACCAGAGGAAGGCTGCTGAATAATGATGACATTTTGAGGTAATCCTGTATTTGGGTCGATAACGATTGATTGGGGAGTTCCGGTAAGTTGGGTATCACTTGGTTCCATGACTCTTTCCTGTATGGTAGTAGTCATTAGTAGTTACGAGAGATAACCACATCCTCAAGAATGGAAACCATGTGGACAGTACATGGCCGATGTACTTCTTGTGTACAAGAAGAATTTCGAAGGGGTTCACGATGAATCTCTACAGTCAGTCAAGGACGTGCTTGCAGCCCAGCCAGACAAGATTAGGGTTGACATTAGAGCAAGAGAACAAGTACGCAGGGCTGATTTCATCGGACGTGATTTAGTTATTGTCTTAGGCGGAGATGGAACATTGACTTCGATATCCCACAATATTGACTCTAATACCCCTGTTATGGGAGTAAATTCTCACCCACGTATTGATGACCCAGAAGGTTCTTATGGATTTTACATGGATTGCGACGTAGACACATTCGAAAAAGACCTAGATTCAGCATTGAGCGGAAATGCAATCGTGAACAGATTGCCTCGCTTACAAGCTACAATAGAAACCACAAGTGGTAACAAAATCAAGACAGATCCTGCAATGAATGATTTGCTTATTGCAAATACACACCAATATGCGCCCTCAAAATATCACCTTAGGAGAGGAGCAATCGATGTCAAACAAGTTTCCAGTGGCCTAGTATTTTCGACATGGTTAGGTCAGGGCGCATGGTTCAATCAAATTGCAAGAGAATCTAATTTAGGAAATGCAGATGATTCCGAATCTCATTACTTGGTGATTGCTAGAGACGTTGATGCTCAAATCACTGATGAAAGATACATGGCTTGGACAAATGAGCCCACTGTGATAACAAGCGATATGCATAGGGGATATGTCGTACCTGATGGCTGGGATGAATACCAATTCAATAGAGGCGCTTCAATAACTGTCGACTTATCTGGTCCGGTTTTGCAATTACTTACCTTTAGAAAAACTATGAAACAAAAGTTCGGTGAATGAAGTGGACCTAAAAGAACACATTCGAGGAATCCCTGATTTCCCTATCCCGGGAATTCTATTCTACGACATCTCAACTTTGCTTTCGAACCCTGAAGCATGGAAGTTCGCATTGGATGAACTCGAGAATATCGTAGCCGAATGGAATCCAGATATTCTCGCTGGAATTGAAAGTCGTGGGTTCTTACTTGCCGCACCATTGGCTGAAAGAATGGGTCTGCCAATGACTATGATTAGGAAAAAAGGTAAGTTACCAGGGGATGTAGTTTCATACGAATATGATTTAGAATACGGTACAGATGTTATCGAAATTCAATCAGACGCAATTTCATCTGGACAGAAGGTTGTGATCTTGGATGATTTACTTGCCACTGGAGGAACATTAGAGGCCTCCATACATCTTTGCAAACAAGTAGGAGCCGAAGTAGCAGGTAGTGCTGTCATCGTTGAATTGGACTTCCTTAATGGTAAAGAAAAACTCGATGTTTCTTTCAAGTCATTGGTAAATTACGACCAATGACGGCTTCCTATTTTTGATGGGAAAATCGCTTTTTGTGATTTTTATTCGGTAAAAAGCATCATAACCCCTCTGAACTGTCAGCATTGTAACCCAAGGAGGGTGAAAAGAAAAATGAGTTTAGAACAAAAGATGAGTGATTTCTTCAAATTTGAAGAAAATGATACAGACATGCAAGGTGAAATCCGAGCAGGTATAACCACGTTTTTGACGATGGCATATATCTTGGTGGTTAACCCTTCGTTCCTAGAATTAGGATTTACAATTGATCCTGAGACTGGCGTAGGATTGGGTATACCATTCAACCAAGCATTGTTTGCAACCGCAATTGCAGCCTTTGTAGGTTGTACGATAATGGGGCTTTGGGCAAACCAGCCATATGCAATGGCTCCAGGAATGGGATTGAATGCATACTTTGCATTCACCGTAGTTCTTGGCATGGGTATTCCATGGGAATTAGCTCTTGCTGCCGTATTGGTTGAAGGTATTATCTTCTTGATTATATCTTTACCACAGGTTGGTTGGAGAACGAAAATGATCAACTCAATTCCAAAAGAACTGAAAATCGCTACGATGGCAGGTATTGGAATGTTCCTTGCCCACATTGGACTGCAAGAAATGGGATGGGTCATTGGCGGCGCTACATTAGTCGACATTGGAGCACACGCAACATGGACCCACCAATCTGGTGAACTTTGGGCAATGGTAGGATTGTTAGCAATTGGTATCATGATGGCTCGTGGATACAAGGGAGCGATTATCTATGGAATTGCAGGAGTTACCGGAATTGCATGGATTCTAGGCGCCATGGACATGCATGTTGCTGATGCATACAACGGAGGAGTTGAAGTGGCAGCACCAGCAATGGGAGACATCTTCTCAACTGATGGATTCGACACAGGAGCTGTCGGTGCTGCACTAAGTGCTTTGGCAGATCTTGACTCTGAAACCATTGGAGCATTTTTGCTTGTCATGATTACCTTCCTGTTCGTGGATATCTTTGATACTGCAGGTACACTATATGGTGTCGGTAAAATGGCTGGAAAGGTCGATGAAGACGACAATCTAGAGGGTGCTGATGAAGCATTCATGTCAGATGCTGTTGCAACAATTGCTGGAGCACTCTGTGGTACAAGCACAACAACAACCTACATTGAATCCGCTGCTGGAATTGAAGAAGGTGGAAAGACTGGATTAGTTTCAGTTGTCGTTGGTGTATTGATGCTAATGGGACTGTTCCTTTCAGGTCTATTGCAAGCGATTCCTGCATTCGCTGTTGCCCCAGCACTAGTTGTCGTAGGTGCAATGATGATGCGTGGTGCTGCTGAAATTGATTGGAATGACAAAGAAATCGCAATTCCTGCTTTCATTACAATCGTAATGATGCCATTGACATATTCAATTGCAGATGGAATCGCTTGGGGTATCATTGCTTATGTTCTCATGAAGTTGGGGACCAGCAAGACTGACCAAATCAACCCAGTAATGGGAACCCTTTGTGCATTGATGATAATGTTCTATCTTGGACCTGGAGATGAGACTACATTCGAATGGCTCATCAACATGATATTCTGATGAAACATTGAATGATGCAAATTGATGATGTGTACTGTCAATTGACAGAAGCCGCAGCGGCTGGGGTTTCGACCCCAGTCGCTGCTCCTATTCTTCTTCTAATTTCTAGGAATAGTTCATTTGCTAGAGGCTCTAGCGAGTTGTAATGTCTGATGAAAGGTTCGAAATTCTACGCCGAAGTATTGTAGAAGCACCTGTCATAATGAAAGGAGAATATCCTTACTTCATTCACCCATTATCAGACGGAGTACCAATTCAATCCGCTGAACTGTTAGCTGCTGCTCGTGATTTGATTAACGAGAATGTAGACTGGTCTAAGGTAGATGTAATTCTAGGCATTGAGGCAATGGGGATTCCACTTGCAGCTGCATTATGCCTCTATTCTGGAAAACCCCTAGTAATAGGAAGGAAAAGAGAGTATGGGCTTCCAGGAGAAACTCCAATTGACCAATCAACTGGTTATTCAAAAGGTGCAATATATCTCAATGACATACACAAAGGAGACAGGGTGTTCGTTGTAGATGACGTTGTTTCGACAGGAGGAACTCTACTACCAATCCTCAAAGGAATTGATAGCATTGGAGCAGTAGTCGCTGATTGCTGGATTGTATTCGAAAAAGGAGAAGGGATGAATTACGTTAGATCTCACGGCGATTGGCCGTTAAACAGCCTTGTCAGAATTGAAATGCAAGGTGACAAAGTAGTTCTTCTTGATTAAAGTGTAAAAAGTAAACTACTGAGTTGATAAAAAAAGTGGAAACGGGGGACCGAAGTCCCCCGCTTCCGGGTTTTCTTAGGAGGTGATCCATCTGCAGGTTCCCCTACAGATACCTTGTTACGACT
>WTIA01000150.1 GCA_011522915.1 Methanobacteriota archaeon | reverse complement strand
TTGACTTGATATCTAACCAATTCACCTTGTTCAACCTGGACACCCCATGCTGTGTTTTGGTTTTGAATGTGAATCTTTGACCTGTCGAAGTTTTGAATGTCAGAATAAGTGAATGTAGTTGCATTCTGATTCAATTCCATCGAGAGTGGCATAAATCTAGGTGGCCAGTCTGCAGTCAGAGGCGGTTGCAAGCAAACAGTTGTGTCCCAAGGGCATTCTCTGTCATCCCAAGTTAGCATTACAGGATACATTTCGCCAGCGCCAGGATCTGGCATGAATTCACTTTGAACTGCGACTCGAGATTCTGTTACGTTGTAGATTTGTGATGCATTCGAGTAAGTGTTACCGGAGAAGTAAGCGATAGAGCCATACTTGTTCCCGTAGTTGTCATCATATAGGGAAACGTTGGCGGCAAAGCCTCCAACCTCGATATCATTTCCTTGTGCATTGACTACACCTCCCTTGATTCTGAATCCATCGCCGAGATTATTTGTTACCGTGTTGTCAATGAATGTCGCAGATGCCATGTAAACGTGGAATGCTGGACAAGCAAAATCTCCTCCATACATTGCTACTGAGTTGCAGGTGCCCGTGTTGTTAGAAATTATATTATTTGCAAAGTAAAGTCTTGCTTTGGTCGGGGATGGAACGTTCCAGCCCTGGTCCTTGTGATGATACTCACCCAATAACACTGGCTCTTTTGCGGTGTTTAGGATTGTATTGTTTTCAGCACTAACGTCAGACTCTCCATAAATCCACAGTCCGTTCCATCCACCGATAGGCCCGATTACATTGTTATTGATTGTTACATAGGAAGAACGAATACCAAATCCAGAACCTTCGCCAGCACCAGAAATGGTATTCCTTTCTGCAAGTACAATAGCTCCATCATAAGCCGTAATTCCAGCACCATCTGCTGGGGTAATTGTATTATCTGAAATTACGAATGTGTAGGTCTGTCCATTTGCTGCTAAGTGCGAGTTTGTATCAATTGCGTTGCACTTTGTGGTTACTGTAGAGTTTGTCAAGTACCCACTGCTAGAGCGCAAGAACGCACCATAGGAGTTTTCGGTGATGGAAATAGTATCCATCCTGACGAATGAGTTCTCAAGGTAAATCGCAGATCGACCTCCACCTTGGTTCCCACAGTCTGTTTCTTCTCCCGTAAACGCAGAGTTTAGAACTTGCATTACAACTAGACCAGCACCTGCGCCATACGCCTGAATCGCAGCACCGTGGTAGCCTTGTTCATCAATACCAACCTCGAAGGTCCCTCCATCCAAGGTCGGAGAAGCACCATTGAAAGCCAACACGTTAGTTGTGTTGATATCCTTGAAAGTAGGATTCGTTACACTCAAACTTGCGCCATCAAAAATCATAGCACCGTATTTTATGGAGCCTTGACCGTCTATGTCAACAGGTATTCCGTAGGCACCGTCGAGAGTAACGTGGTTTAGACGTGTTAATGATTGATCGATTGTCGAGTCGAGGTATATTCCTGAACCACATGCCATATCAGGATTGAAGACTCCAGTGATGTAACAGCGCCCAGTTTGATTTGGGGCAGGAGCTGCTGGTGCTCCCCAAATGAATCTAACAGGAGAACCTGTACTGGCTTGTGTTGCACCACAAGATGCGTCTCCAGCACAGATTGATCCCTGAATCTGAATGTTCCTGTCTGCAGGGATGTTGATTGTAGTCCCTGCATTGATAATGAGTTTAGCACCACCAGCGACCAGTAAATCTCCATCCATGTTCATTACACCAGTCCAGGTTTCAGTCCCAGTGATTGTTCCAGATGATGTTTCATTAACTGCCATCGCTGACGGGGTTGTAGAAACCATAGTAACGAATAACGAAACTAGGAATAAACTCACTAAACCAATACTCTTTCTTTTTTGGACGTTTACAGACATAATACACCCTCGACAGCCTTGCCAACTACTGAACCAACTTAACACATTGGGATAGATTTCAATTGAAAAGTATCATATCTGAATTAAAATATCACATTTTTTCTCCCCTAAAAGTTACATAATATCATTATGCGATAAGAATATCATTATTGAAATGCTGCACTCATATATGCGCAGTACCCCATTTGAATCATTTACAGGCATTTGATGAGCGTATTTCTTCTAACCAATCAAACCCGCTCACAGCACCATATCCCCACCGAGGGTGATGGTCAATTCCTTCTTCTAATGGCATTGCAGAATTCATTAATGCAGTTTTTACTTGGACGATACAAGTTGGGCTTGGCGAAGCCAAACTTGGTTCTGCTTCAAGAATGAGTGCTAAAATCCCAGATATGAACACAGTAGCATCGCTTGTACCGGTTGAAGAGTAGTATTCATCTTTGTATGCTGTTGAGATTATGGCCACGCCGGGAGCTGATATCTCGGGCTTTTTGTGTGGATTATCCATCTCAGTAGAATTGTTTTCATTTAGATAGCCAAGTGATGATCCTTCCCACACCTCACCATTCACATCCAAAGCCGCAACAGAAATCACATTCTCAACATTTGACGGAGTTGCTACCATTCCGTCATCTTCATCTCCCCCATCATTTCCAGCGGCAGCAACAACGTAGACGCCGTTTGCTAATGCTTGGCTGACCGCAGTTGATGTTGGGCCATCGGTTGATGCGTTTCCTTCACTTTCTCCTCCAAGAGAAAGTGAGATGATGTCTGCCCTAAAGGACTTCCAACACCACTCTATTGCACTGCTAACGATGTTCTGGTCACCGCTATTACCCCCTTGGCCGTCGTCACCCAATGCCGCTGCCATCCCTAGGGTAACGCTTGGTGCCACCCCGGTTAGATAACCGTTTGAAACCAATATCCCTGCCATCATAGAACCATGCGCAAGCGCACCATGGTCTGTCACGTCACTTGAGCCTGTAATGAAATCTTTGAACACTAAGTCAGTATTTTCCAAATCAGGATGGGATACGTCAATTCCTGTGTCAACCATACAAACTCGTATCCCCTCTCCGGTGTAACCCATAGATTGTAAGTCTCTGACCCCAGAATCCTCGAAAGCCCATTCCGATTTAGCTGGTGGAATTTCAATAAAAAGTAGTTGACTTCTCCAAATAGCCCAAAGTACCATGATCAAAATCAAGAAAATTCCGACATTGATTACTCTTTGTCCAGTCCTTCTCGGCCTAGATACAACTGGTACCGGTCTTGGCGACCAGCCAAGCACTTCTCCTCTCCACCCTTCTTGATGTCCTATGGTTGCAGTGTCTGCAGCGGATAGAATGCGATAGTCAGTAGGCTCGGGTATGAACTCTACATTACTGAGTTCATTCTCTTCCCACATAACTACAACCGTGAGACTTCAGGGCTTGAAGATATGTCTCAAACCAACCCTTCCTCTCTCAATAATTGAGAGAGATTCTGATTCGGAAATCAGAAGCGGCCCGAAGATCCTTTCTTCGCAGTCTTGTATCCGCCGTACAGAACTAATCCTGTAAGAGCGATAATAACAACAACAAGCCAATCAGACTCACCATCTTCGTCCGCCATGTTGGAGAACTTGATGGTAATGATTGCAGATTCGTCACTGTCGTCATGTGTTGGTGTACCAATGACATCCAAGGTTACCTTCAATCTTGCATCGCCAGGCGGCAAGTCAGAATAATCGAATGCTGCATAAGCAACGCCATTCGCAGGAACTGTGATAGTTACCTGCTGTTGTGGGTAATTGGTATTACCTAACTCATCGGCCTCTAAGTAAACGATTACATCACTTGCAGTGAGGAATCCATCGTTTCTAATCGGTATTCTGAACTGACCGTTTGCGTTGGCTTTCGCCTCTGCATTTCTTGGCTCTACGCCACCTTCATCGATTACTAGTTTAGCAACTGAGATAATGGCGTTAGTTGATGCGGTCTGTGTATCGAAATCGCCTTCACTTTCAGCTGTGAAATCAACTTGACAAGTCTCCTCAAATGATGCATTTGGTGAAGCGTAAATCGTGAATGATTGGCTTCTTTCACTTCCTGCTGCAACCGTTACATTGGATACTGGAGGTGCGACAGACCATCCATCACAGGTTAGGCTTGATTCAACTCTAACTGTGTCGTCTCCGTTGCCGTTGTTGACAATTCTTAGAGTGACCAATGTTTCATCACCTACTCCAACACCTATGGATTCGGGTGCATCTTCAAGAGAAATATTGTATTGCTGTGGGATGTAAACCCTGATACTTTCTTCAGTAGCACCGCCATCTGCCGTGAATCTCATGTTCACTGCGTGTCCATCATCGTATGTTTGTGACTGATTCTGTAGAGGCATAGTGATTCTAACATCGAGTTCTCTTGTTAGGACTTGAGCACTGTCGTTATTGTCCAATCCAATTCCCATGGAAACATCCAGTACATCCGTCCATTCGCCATCACCAGTCGAGTTGAGATACTCAACAGACCAGAACTCGGCATCTTGTGTAACACCTGTTCCTCCTGATGCTGTGAATTGATCTGTTATCTCTGTACCTTCGTATGTCAGGCTTAGTTTCAATGTAATTACCTTGTATCCATCGCCATCTGCTATTGCAGTTAACTCACCTAGATCTGTATTGTTGAATACTGCTGTCTCTTCATCTACCGAGATGACCTCTACGACTAAATCAGAGTTAACTCGGCGGGTGAATTCCAATAATCTGTCTTCTGCAGTATCTTGGATAACATCGACAGTCAAACCTGCATTGTATTCCATGGTTAGGTTGAGGTCGTGTTGAACGTTCTCGAACTCGCTATCAAAGGAAACACTGCCGGCAGGCAATACCATCTCAAGTTCACCATTGGAGTCAAATGACATCTCCCATACGCTACCATCTCCGAGGTCGATTTCTACTTCAACTCCGTCTTCTACATCACCTGCGTTGAATACGGTAGTATCGATTGCTAGCCAGGAGGTTGTGAGTGAAATCAATCCACCCTTTTCCATGACTAGGTCAAGAGATGCTCCTTCCTGAACGGACGCTTCTAACAATCCAACAGCTATTCCACCACCGTTCTCATCTAGGTCAGTACCTTCGACAACCACAATCCAATTACCTGGTTCGATATTTGCATTCCACGATAATGTGTCATCTGCATAAACTGTGTTGGTTATCGAGATTGCATCTCTAACAATACCGCTTGCAGGGTATAGTGTGATGGTTGCACCTTCTAATCTGGTACTTGTGCCTAGAATATCAGTAATGTTTCCAGAAACCTCGACCAATCCAGCAGTCATCTCGAAATCACGACTCTCGTGAGTGTCGTTTACCACATAGAAACTGGTATTGTTATTCTCGTAGGTAACAGTGTCAAATCCAGCCTTTGATGCAGTTACGGTATAGTTGTCTCTGATAGGAGCAAACAATTTCCAAGTTCCATCTTCATCGGTTGAGACTAACTCATCAAATCCACTATCTGATGTAATTGAAACATTGACTGATTCGATACCTTCTCCGGAGGATGGAAGGTCATTCTCGTCAAGATCCCAGTATATTTTACCACCAATTAGGACAAATTTGTCAACTTCAACAACACCAACATCCCAAGCGTTTCCTACAACATTGCCTGAAGAAATGTATACACCTTCATCGAGTGTCCACATTTCAAGTGTCTCAGTTCTATTTAGCATCAATGTCCAGTTACCTGGCATCAATACTTCGCTAATCATACCTTCATTGTCAGAAGGACCTAGGCTTATATTGCCAAGTCCATCTAGGCTTACAGCTGTGATTCTAGTGGCTGTGATGTTAGATTCGGTTAGAGATTCTCTAAGTTGCATTGTTACATTCATTGCAGTCTTTGTCTTCAAATTCAAATCTGTTTTTGCTCCATCCAATACAAGCACGTCTCGTAAAATCTCAGTTTCATTGCTGTCTGCGATGTAATCTGATACTTCTACGAACCATTCACCATGAGGAACGTAATCAGCGAATGTTCCGTTCTCATCTGTAGCGAGTGGATAGAAATCGTCGCCTGCTTCGTTTCGTAGCCAAACAGTGGAGTTTTCTAGTGGGAATCCACTTTCCATCAGTACTGTTCCACTGACCAGGTATTCTGGTGCGATAACAATGTCAATTGGTTCTCCTGAAGGTGCCAAACCGATATCGATTGAAGGTAGCCCAGTAGAGAATTTGCGGTAATCGCTTGCGTTTTCGTCTCTTGGGTCGTCTTCGAGAAGATTCACGATGTAGTTTCCAACCGATAATTCGATTGTCAATTCACCAGTGGTCGCATCATACATATCTTCGGTTATTTGCACATCAATTCCGAAGTCGTTAACTGAAGTTACGTTAAAACTCGGGGCAACCGCTGTACCGTTTTCCCATACTCCATCATCATTCGAATCAAGGAACACTCTGAATGTAAGAGATACATTTGCAGGGTTTGCAACAATATCTACTCTGTTGGTTTCGTTTTCAACTGATGCAGTGGTTGGTGCTACGTTCATATCTGGATTAGAAGCGGTTAATGTGTAACTTCCGTTGAACAAGTACATTAGGAAATTACCAGATTCATCAATATCAGATCTCCACTCTAAACCATCACTTGAGGTTGCGATTATCTCAGCACCACTAGCTCCAGTGATACCATCGCCCCAAGCAATTCCCGAGCCGTTAACTGGAGATTCTCTTAGCCAGACAGAACCCTGCATAATATTAGATTCTCTCAAGAATAGATCGGTTTCTGTCACCTGTGAAGCATCAGAAACTAGCAATCCTGCAGTCAAGACATCACTGGTTAGTCCTGCGAAACTTTGCGCTGTAATGTGGAATTCGGCGTTAGTTGGTAATCTGAACGAGTAAGTTCCATTATTGTCCGTCCTCGATTCAAGAATGATATTTCCTGAACGGGCTTCGACACTTACGTCAGTTGCTTCCATTCTATCATTTTCAGGGATATCACTAGGAGTATTGAATTGAGGGTCTTGAAGTAACTGCTCTAAATTTTCAATAGCCCAAACAGTTCCGTTAACCCATGCGCTTACTGCATAGGTTAGGTCCAGTTCAATATCATCTGCTCCAACCTCGACCTCATGCCATAGCACGAAGTTTTCATCCGTTTCGTCAGAAATTACCCAATCTCCCATGAAAATTTCGACGTGAACAACACCCGATTCATCAGATTGTGCTGTCACAGAGAAATCGTTGAGTTCTGTGCTTTGAGAACTTGTGAATGTTAGAGTTCTGTTAGACAAATCGATTCCAGAGCCTCCATCATCGAGATTGATTACGATATCTCTCATTGTTGGAACTGAGACTTCCATCGTGATATTCTGTGAATCTAGGCCAACAGTAAAGTTCTCTTCGACTTCATACCAACCGTCCTCATCGATATCTACTCTCCATTGGTAATCACCTGTTGCCAATGGGCCATAACTGAAGTTTCCGTTTTCGTCAGTCATTATGCTAATCGGAGCCGCCTCTTCTGACAAGTCAAAGTCAATCAGTTCGATTGTAGCATTTGGCAGAGGAGTAGGGTTGCCGTTAGTGAAGTAATCAGCGTACAATGTGTCAGCAAATATGGATCCTGGCATCTTCATTTCAAGGTCTGTTGTTGGTTCAATAGTTATCTCAACCGGGTCTGGAAGTAGAATTTCTCTTCCATTTTCCATCACTGCAATCATGTTGTAAGTTCCAGGCATGAGGCCAGTCTTGTAGAATGAACCCGGAGCAACCATAGGTCCGGAGAATGTTCCTTCTCCAATGAATAATCCAGTTCCATTTGCAGTACCAATTCCTTCGTAGACACCCGTTCCTTCGAATGTTTCTCCATCTAGGAACTTGACTACGATGACTTGACCATCGGCTGTCATTCTACCGTTTGCATCAATCGAACCTTCGAATAGGTATGTGCCTGCTTCATTTGTGAGACAAGCGACGTGTGTGGAGTTAACAATTTCTCCATCAACTGTTTCTTCGAATGTTGGCAATGACTGAATAGTTTCGTTGCCTACAGTCTCTTCATTACAAGTCGGAGCGTCATAATCGATCCAATCTGCGACTATTGTTCCCGCCCCAGTAAATGTTGCATTTGCTGTGTAGGAGCGACCGTCTGTGACGGTTCTAGTGTAGTTTCCTGTAAATCCGTATACGATACCTGTGTTGTCTTGAGTATCGAATGTACCGTTCTCTGAGAAGGTAACCTCTCCGCTACCCTGAATGATTCTTGATTCACCAGGTTCAGTGGTGAATGAACCACTTGTTGTAGATACAGTGTAATTGTTGGTCATTCCCCAAACGTTGCGAAGAATGAAATCCATTCCGTCCAAGGCGTCGCCTTCGAATGACTCATGACCAGTCCAAGTTACTACACCTGAAACACCACTTGAGTCAACAGCGATATTGAAATCACCTGTAAACGGTTTTTCGCCATCAGCCTGAGCACCTGTTATGTTGTGAGTTGCTTCACCCATCCAAGACATGTTAGCAACCTTACCAAGCAGAGCAGTAATCAGGTTGGTTTCACGGTCATCGTTGGTATCGACAGTGAGGTCACCAAGTCCTGCTGCATATTCTCCGGTTTGGATTGTGTCCTTTGCTTCGGTGTCATCGAAGACACCTGCGTAGGCTGATACTCTGATTTTACCAGCAGGTACTGTGTAAGACCACTCGCCATTCTCGTCAGCATCTGTGTATCCGATTGGAACCCAATAGGTGTCTGCATCGAGATCGGTTTCATCTTCGCCCGAGAATGCATCTCGTTCTAACAAAATCCTGACGTTTGGTAGTGGCTGTCCGTTGTCTGACATGGACACAGTTCCGCCTACCTCAACACCGGGGTAGTACTTCAATATCTTGACAAGAGTATTTGCTGCACCAAGCATATCGTTTTCATCTTCAGCATTGTACCAGTTAGCGATTACAAAGTGATTCATCATAGCTCCAGGCAAAGGAACAGCATTTGTCATTATTGAATTAGGTGTACCAGATTGACCAAAGTGCTGCCCAGGCTGTTCTGTGGTTGCAAATCCGAGTGAAGATGCACCATATCCGACATAGGTTCTAGCTAGCATAGTTTCGAAGAACGCTGGCGTGTGGTCTATTCGAATATCGACGAGGTTAAGCGGGTCAAATGTCGCACCAGATTGCTGGTTTAGTACGTCCTTGCGCATTTCTTCGTCAAATTCTTCACGGGTCATTTCATCGTTGAATTGGCCTCTTGTTGTCATGTAGACTTCATCCATGAATGTGCTGAAGTCTTGTCCAGACAGTATTGTAGGAGCACCGAAAATTCCTGTTGGGCTTCCACCGCTGTATTCCGAACTGTACAATCCAGCGCGAGGGTAGAGCCTGTTGTCTATTGCAAAGTATCTAATTTCATGGTCACGAGTAATTGTTTCACCAGGTGCACCGTTGTAGTCTTGAACTGTGTATACCTGATTATTCGACAAGTCGATGTAAAGGTCATGAAGTGCCTCTGGGTCAAGAGCATCTGTTAGCAACTGAGTGGTTAGAGCAATACCCGAATTCTTTCGGTGAATTCCTGTGCTAACTGAATCGTATTCCTCGATCAAATCAGAGGTATACCAGTAGTCTCCAAAGATGTAGTGGGTTGTGTTTGTTTCAGTATCTGAGGCAGCACGGATATTGTTGTTGAACACTGGCTGCGCTTCTCCTAGGTTTGCAAATGCAAACTCATCAACGCACTCGTAATCGGTTGGACATGGGAGCGCTTCACCATCTTCGTATACCTTGTAGTACGTGTTGAGGTCTTTTCCAAACACACCGTCTTCAATTAGGCGTCCCTCTGCCATCACAACGTCACCATTTACTTGAGTCACCTTGAATGAACGGTCTACTACTCCTTGAGAGTCCATGTTGGTTTGAATTGTTACAAACTCGGATTTCTGTTCGTCTGACAAGTGTGCAGAAAGGGTGCTCAAGAATGAGCCTGTGTGCATTCTTTCCCCAGTCCTTGCGTCGTTGTATGCCAAATCAGCCTCAGACAGTCTCCAAATGAACATTGCAACTAGGTCTTCTTGGCTTCTTGCCAGTAGCATGTTTCCTGTTGCAGGAATACCTGACTGGAAGTTGTCAGATACTGATGGGTGGTCTCCGGTTTCTAATGCTTGGAAACCGTAATCCCACCATGATACGAATGCCGGACGCTCAGAGAATGTCTCGTCAGTATCTTGGTTTGCCAACCAGTCATATGCCATATTCCATCCTCTATCGTTGTATCCAGAACCAAATGAACCTAGGTACCAGCGTGAATTCTCATCGTACTTGGTATCATCAAGAATTGAGAAGCCGAAGTCATTCCACCTCAAGATATCTGGAGCAATGTTGTAGATTGTCTCATCCATCTCTGCTTCATGTCGTGATGATGAAGGCATTGCAGCATCGATACCGTACGTAGCGTGCTGTCCAATTAGCATAATCAGTACCAAACCGATTGCACTGAATTGAGGTGTTCTCCAAACAGCCTTTCTTGCATTGGAAATTCTTTCGCCAGGGGTTCTAATTCCCATGCGTCGCCAAGAGCGCGCCATGTTTCCAGCACCGCTTGCACCCCAAAGTGTTACTATTCCCCAAGCACCCATGACCGCCATCGCAGGTGCTGCGTTGAACAAGAATCTTCCAGCGGACCAAGCCATGTAAGAAGCGACAATGACCCACATTCCCAGAACCAATCTTGTTTGGCTCTTCTTGACGATTCCGTCCCACAATGCAATGATTCCCATAACGATAGCAAGAACGAATACGATCGGTCCAAATGACGCAAACAGTTGTCCACGGCTAGGTGCACTAGCTTCAGCAATAGTTCCGAAGATCTTGTTCTTGGTGAAGTATCCTGAACCTGTTGTTAGGATCTCCCAAGCGTTGGATTGGTCTGTGATTTGAAGTATGTAAAGAACGATACCAACCAATACACCACCGGTGAAAAGAGAACCTAGAACCAAAAGCCAAGGCTTGTCACGGAATCCAGTTGTAATCCATGCGATTGCAACAGTGAACAGTGTAATGAACAATAGCGGAGTTAGACCGGTTGAGTTCAGAACGAGGTCCAATTGAGGGTGCGCGTAGAATGGTATTACCATAATGAAAATTGTACCCAGCATCATGATATTCAAAGCGGATAGGATTGTACTGTCCTTTCTTCTAAACAAATTCATAGCTACTTGAACAAAGTAAGCAAGGAAGATAATAGCAGGCCCATAAACGAATCCTTTCCAACCCAAAGCTACTATGCTGAAACAAACACCAGCAGCGATTGCATTTGCAGATGCTTTCCTTCGATATTTGAAAACTTCAGCCATTGCCTTGATAATCCCAGAAGGAGATGCATTGGTTTGACGTGACAATCTTTCGTCTCCACCAGCCTTCACAGCTCGCAGATAAAACATGAAAGCCGCTGTTAGGAATAACAGAACGTAAGAATCGTGGTCAGCCATAGCCCAAGTGGATTTCTGAACGTGAGTTGGCATGAATGCGATTAACCATGCTGCGATTACTCCAGCGCCCTTGCCGAAATTGTCCTTCGCAATTCCTGCCATAGGGAACACGATTAATGCTCCAAAAATTGCAGGCAGTGCAAGCATTGCATACCAAATAGATTCATCAGATGACATTCCTAGGTTTGTAAGTAACATAGCAACAAGTGCCATCGACCATGAAAATAGTGGCGGTCTTGGATTGATTCCACCAACCGGGTAATTTCTGTCTGCATCGAATATGAGGTGTGCATTTTCTGCAACCACGTATTCTACAACTCTCTTCATGTACCATGGGTCAGAACCACCTGTTAGGTCCCAAGATTCCAAACCTGATGAGTTCATTGAAGGAACGAAGTACCATTGAACTCTGATTGCAAGTGCAACCAAGAAAGCGGTGAAGGTCATAATTCCAGCCCAGTGGTTAGACCAGAAAACACGTGCCTGACTCGGCTCGTGCAATTCTCTGTTCATCCAGCCGCCGTAATCTTCGTGAGTTGCGAACCAGTAGATTAGAACTCCAATGAAGAATGTGATACCAAACCAAATCCATACCGCCCAGTTGCCTGCGAAGTTTTCGTTTGACCAGTGTCCAGATTCATATAGCGAGGATACGATGTATAGGATCCACATTGAGCCGATGAACAATGCACGAGTGAACCATCTTTCGGCGCACATCCAAGCACATGTTAGGGCGACCAGGCCGGTTAGTGCAGCAGGCCAAAATCCAATGTATCCATGGTATCCTTCTTCAGACCAAATCGCTAGGATATCCAAGTCACCTAGGGTGTTGAAGTAATACATGATTGCAATGTGTGTTGCTGCCCACACTGCGAGCGCAACTTGCAATGGTAATGTGGCACGGTTCCAAGGGCCATCGTGTGCCTTGATGTAACCAAACCATCCTTTGTCGGTTGCAGGGTTGAGCACTCCACGAAGTAGAACTGCTGCAAGCAAACCAAGAATAACGAAGATTGCTAATGTGTTGAAGAACACAAATCCAACCGCTTCTTGCCATGCGGATGTTCTGATGTATTCTTGACCATCCAATGTGAACAACTTGGTTTGATTGTCTGCAAAGTTACCTGCAGCGATCATAGCCGCCCACAGACCAATGAAACTGAAAATCAAAACAGTATTCCACTCATGACGTCCGTTGGAATCAAGAAGATATCCACCAAACATCACAAAGAAGAAAATCAATCCAAGGAAGTTTGAATCTGTGTACATTGCAACTCCTTCAGAAAGAATTAGCGAGACAACAAGGGTGACGAGGGAAACTGCTCCACTTTGTTGAATGATATTGCTTTCTTTCATGACACGTGGTGCCATACCAAGAACCGCAGCAATAGCGATTGCAGCAAACGGTTCCATCTCATTCATCTCAAGGACTAGACCGAAATCTAGGCCAAAGTCAGCTAGTAGTGCAACCAAAATTGCAAGGGGTGCAATAAGCAACCCTAGCATTGGATTTGGTGCTCCATTATTTTCGTCGTTTTGTGTCGACATTGTGTTTCCCTCTAGTTTTCTAGGTGCAGCCTAAAGGCTGTAGCATTGCGGCCACCAAAGACCCCTTTTTATGCGTTGCCTATTGGCATTTGATTTGACAGATTCCGTTGTTGATTGAAAACGCTTTACTGAGTACTATTTTCCAACTGATTGTTTAGAGGGCTCTATGCCCAATATCACGTCGATAGTGAGAGCCGAGCAACTCGATTTGCTCGATAAGAGCGTAAGCCTTCTTCGATGCACCTTCCAAATCATCAGCAATTCCTGTGCAAGAAAGCACTCTTCCACCGTTAGAGAGAAGTTTACCATCTTGTGATTTTGTACCAGCATGATTTACCCATGAATCCCCGCTTGGACTTGGTAAATTGCTAATTTCTCTTCCTTTCTCCACGGGGCCTGGATAATTTTCTGCAGCAAGAACAACTGTCATAGCATGCTTATCATGGAATTCAACGTCAATTGATGACAAGTTATCGGTTGATGCAGCGTGCAAAAATTCTCCCAAGTCTGAGGCAATCAGCGGGATTGTGATTTGGCATTCAGGGTCACCAAATCTTACATTAAATTCTACAACATGTGGGTCGTTATTTTCATCGATCATCAACCCAACATAAAGAACTCCTCTGTATGGAATTCTTCTACTGGACAAGGCTTTGTGCATTGGTTCTACAATCCTTTGAACTGTCTTTTCCTTGACTTCCTCCGTGTAGACTGGCGCTGGAGCATAGGCTCCCATTCCACCGGTATTCCTTCCTTTATCGCCTTCAAATTCTCTCTTGTGGTCTTGACTTGCAGGTAAGCAAACATAGCCACTAGAATCCATCACTACAAGCATACTTGCTTCCTCTCCAGGCAGAAAAGCTTCTAGCAATACTTTGCCGTCTGTTTGAATTGATTGTGAGATAAATTGTCTCGCTTCTTCTCGGTCTGATGTAACGACTACTCCTTTGCCACCTGCAAGAACATCTCTTTTGATAACCCATGGATTGTCTCCGAACTCGTCTAAGGAGGATTCGACATCGCTATTCTTGTCCAAGACGTGAAAGTCAGCAGTAGGAACGTCATTTTCTTTCATAACCTGTTTGGCGTGTAACTTACTGCCTTCAAGCCTAGCCAACGCGGCTACTGGACCAAAACAAGGAATGTCCATGTTTGCTAATTTGTCGGCAAGACCATCGCACAATGGTGCTTCAGGACCAGCGACAACGAAATCAACCTGCAATTGAAAAGCAAGATGAATTAGGTCTGAAACCTCATTAAATGGATGATTTGTTGCTATTTCTGCTGTTCCCGCATTTCCCGGAGCGCAATGTATTTCATCCACAGAGGGACTTTTTGCTAGACCCAAGCATAGTGCGTGTTCTCGTCCTCCACCGCCGATAACCAAGACTGACATTCCTGCCATGTTGCCTCCATTATTGAGAGGCTCATAAGGCCATCGTGATGAGTAAATCGCCATTGAGTTCAAAGGCCTAATGCTCCTCCAAGTGATTATGGAGGATTTCAATCTCTTTGAGATGATGTTATTCACGCTGTGGATTTACTTACCCGGATTCCTAGTGAACACATTCGCAATGATGTGGGGTAAGTGGTTACCGAAGACTGGATATGGCCCGTGGCCAATCGACGGAGGAAGGGTCCACAAAGATGGTAACAGATTACTCGGAGATGGTAAAACGTGGAATGGTCTAATTGGAGGTTCGATCACAAGCGGATTACTATGTGTTCTAATGACTATGCCAGCCCAAAATTGGGTATTCATTTCTCCGACTGAAGCCGCAACCGGCTGGGCTGCAAGTGCATTCTTGCTAGGGACCTTTCTCGGATTTACTAGTTTGATTGGAGACTCTACCGGTTCTTATTTCAAGAGACGAAAAGGAATGAAGAGAGAAGGAGATGTTTCTAGTAAAGCCCCGCTACTTGATACTCTTCCATTTGCAATCTCCGTATTCGTATTCGGTCAGATATTCTTGACAAACTCAGCACACGGAGACAGAGATTTGATTTTGCCAATGATTTTGTTGATAGTAATAACTCCAATTCTTCATCGCTCATTCAATCTAATCGGATACAAGATTGGATGGAAAGATGTACCCTACTGATGAAGAAAAACGGGGTATGTTTCATTTGCTCGATTGATTGAGCATAGTTCATGCGAAGAGCATTGGTCGTTACTCTTGTAATACTATTCTGCCTGCCAATTGTAAATGCTGAAGAAATATCCGTTGACCAAAATGAAGATTCGTCTGGAACTTTATCTGGACAATATATAGTCAAAGATGGAGCAACATGGACAATTTCAGGAGACTATGAAATCGAGGAAGACACTGAAATCACAATTGAAACCGGGGGAACAATGATTGTCACCGGCTCAATGAACGCCATCGCAGAACCGATGCTAAACCTTGCAGGGAATGCGAGCATACTAGTTCCAGTTGATTACCTAGGAGAATCAGGAATTTTGCGAATTGATTTTGCAGATGAAATTCTTTACGGAATTGATATTGAAATAAATAATGAAACCACTGAAAACTGGACTGGCTCCCAATTTGACTGGAACGGAAGTCTTGACGTTGAGAACCTCACGGTAAATATCACAACCAATCCTTTCCAAATTTCGTCAATCGAATCGATTACACTTTCACCCGAGATGAACACACCGGTTATGCTTGCAGCCGACGAATTAACCGGAAATGGAACCTCCCTTGTAATTCCTGACAGACTAGATGCATGGGGAATAGATGTTCATGGAACTCTCGTTGTCTCAGGTTCAATCTTTGGAGCAGGAATTACTTGCCATGGGATTTGTACATTGGATGGAGCTAACATGACAAGTACTGGTCCAATTGAAGTAATGGGTGAAATCTCTGTTACCGACTCTAGCCTCAGTGGCGGAATAAGTGATGAGGACATCATTTTGTGGGATAATGCCACAATCACATGGAGTAACTCAACCGGGACTGGTGGTATGACTGACAACTGGGTCAATATTCTCACAACTCGGACCATCGGTGTCCAGAATGGATACGTAGTATTCTATGGATATGATATGGGCTATGACTCGGTTAGCACTTCTCCACTAGGTGACAACAGTACATTTGACGTAGCAAATTCTGGAGACAATATAATTGAAATCGCTCTCGATGAAAGAGATCGAATGATTAGATGGCAAGATGGAGATGGTGTTGTCCATGAAGAGGATGCTAGTGGCTTGGTAGTCTTATCCACACCTTGGGGTGATTATGAGCAAGCCATAAATGACCTGCCAAAGGTCAATCATTTCGATGTAGAACTAGACTTGCCCTTGCTTACCTTCGACTCATTGGTTGAAAGTGCAGATGAAAGCAATGTAAATACCAGATTAGGAGTAATGGCCACGGTAACAAATAGTGGGGATGCTGCTGCAACCTTCTTGGTACCATGTACCGCGAATGGAACCGATGCAAACGTTGGACTCAGTTTACCATATACCGCAGAGGCTGGTGAAACAGTTGAAATTCCAATGAATTGGGATTCTGCTAACGAAGGTGAGCTTGTTCTTGAATGCTCAATCTTCACACCTTACCACTTCGAAGGCTATCAGGTTGTGGACCAGGGAACTGCCTCTACAAACCCTGTTACTTGGATTGATGAGGAGGACTCATCAACTAACCTTGTATTACCGATTACAATCGGTGTAGTTCTCTCAATCGGGATATTTGCCTTCATCTCAAGAAGAGCAATAGGTGCCTGAGTTCTATCTATGCTAGAAAAATTAAACTGGTTAGTAATCAGGTTCTAACGACCCGTCTAACCCTGACGTAGACGATTTCACCGTTGATTACTTTGCGAACTTTTCCGTCATGCATCCTGTTGGTTTTATTTCCAGTAAGCAAATTGTTGCGCCTGACCTTTGCCGAAGACCTTCTCCTGCGCTTAGCAGGTTGAATCGACTCACTTGCCCCATCATCTAACGACCAATTGACCATGGTCGTTTGCTCGTCGATGTGGGTATAAACCGTTGTTTCAAATTAGATGATGCAATTATGGGCAGTTTTGCGATGAGGCAGGATCATTA
>WTIA01000118.1 GCA_011522915.1 Methanobacteriota archaeon | reverse complement strand
CGTTTCTGCGCCGACCAACTATGCCACCAACTGAGAGAGTTGACACTCTCTTGTCTGGCCCACTCGACATCCGTCCATAAGCGTTGTCTAATGAGGTGGCATGTGTTCGGCCTGTCAATGATGACCCCGTAGGGGTCAGTTGCGGCGACGTAGTGCTAGAATTACCAAGCCTACGAATACCAAAGCTCCCAATCCTGTAAGCACATTTGGAGTAATCAGAGAGTTCAAAGCAAACTCTTCTGGTTCTCCATTTACCGTCAACTTGATATTTTCACGACCGGCTAAGCCAATTTCCGTTGGTTCTACTGAAAGCGTGAATGTGAAAGTGTCCTCAACCTCTGCCGTTTCGCCGCCCGGCGGGTTTACCTTTGCAGTGATTTGAACAGTTTCACCTGCTGGAATCATGCAGAGAATATGGTCTCCTTTGTCCTGGCAATCCGATCCAGATTCGAAACTTAAAATCACATTCCAACCTCTAACTCCTCCACTTGAAAATATCTTGAATTCAGATTCAATGTTTCCTGCATTGAGAACATCGACTTCAAATCTAGGGGATTTTCCTATTTGTCCGAACGTAACGTCCTTTTCATCGTCGCCCAGAACGAGCATATCAGCATCAAGTACTGTTTCTACCGATAGTGAAAATGTGACTTTACCGCTTCGGTTTGCAGCATTTGAAACCGAGGTTACGACAACTTCGAGAAGGCCACCATCGCCATTTTCAGCACCTGAATTTACTCCAATTTCCAAGGTTACTATGGCGTAGTAAGGCATAGGGATGTGGGATTCGACCAAACCATTTTCTACAATTTTCTCGAATATCTTGTCCTCATTAGAACCAAGAAGCGGCGAATTCCCATCATAATAGAAGGTGCCTGTTGTCTCGTTAAATGCACCCCAGCCCTTTGGAATTGAAATCGGTCCATCGACCGGCATACCTCTGTAAGTTAGTGTGCGAGTTGCTGTGCCAGAAAGCCCACTGAAATCGAATATTGCTTCGTCGGTCATATCACCTGTGTTTGTGACCTTTAGGTTGTAAGACCGTGTGCCTCCTGGTGGCAAAATTAAGACTTCATTGCGCGACAAATCATCGGCATTATTCATGATAATGACATCCATAGCGAAATCCCTGTCTGAGAGAATCGCCCTAAATGTGAATTCAAGTTGGTTATCTGGAACCCCATCTTCATCGGCGTCCCCGTTGTTATTGTCCCCTAAATTAGTCACTCGAACGGTTAATCTAGTGCTTTCCAACTCTTCTTCTCCATCGATTGAAACAACGAGATACATCGTGATTGTACTTCTTGCTGGAATATCGACTTCGGTTGCGATAGTACCATCTTCAGTTTCGAAATGCTTGCCCCAAGCAGGTTGTGCTGTTTGAGAAATCACAGAGAACCTAAATCTATCCAATGTATTCCCGTCATTGTTGACTACGATTGGGAATTGGACAGTTGTATCAGAGCGACCTGTTTGGTCGTCTGCAGGTGTCTCTCCACTCATTGCGTGAACTGCCTGGACGGTCACAACTAGTTCTGCGGTATCATAAGCACCGCCGCTTGATTGAGGTAAAACAGAGAAGACTATCGTTTCAGGCTCTTCTGTTACTAGAGCATTAAGCGGGAGAGAAATTGTGACGTCTATTGTTCCTGATTTCTCTGCATTGTTGAACCTTGACTGTGTAGATATTGTTGAAGACTCGAGGGAAACAGACCAGCCAGTAGGCAAAGAAGATGCTGCTACCCTGAAGGTATCTGGACCGTTTCCTGTGTTTGTTACAGTAAGCGTTGTGCTCCTGTCTTGACCTGGCGGAATGTCATAAATTCCGGTGTTACCCAGTGAAATTGTTGCACCTCTTGATTGTCCTACCGTTACAGTGATTTCAGATTGGCACTTCCAAAAATTACCGTCTTTACCTTCGATAAGGAATGCATTTTGCGTGTTTGCTTCAACTGAATCGTCGGGTGTGATTTCGATAGTGAATTCCTTCTCACCGTTACCATTATCGTAATTCAGGTTTCCACTCGATGCTCCATCAACACTAGCCCAGTTGGAATTACTACCGTTGAAACCAACTGAAAGAACCCAATCTGTATTACCTTCATTCGTGAAAGTAGCAACCAGTGAACCCGTTTCTCCGGGCTCTAGTGTCAAACTTGATTTTGATAAAGAAAGGTCGCATCTCTTCAGTTCGGGAACAAATAAGCTGAATTCTTCAGTATCCGAAGCGCTTCCATTTGGATTTTGATCGTTGGTAACAACACCTTCAATTTCCCAACAATACTTGTCACTTTCCTTTCCTTCAGGAACTTGAAGAGTTACAGTGACCCATTCTGATGAACCATTATCGATTTGAACGGATGTAGGACTGACTTCTATGCTCATACTTCCATCCGATTTACAACCGGAACCGCTTCTTGGGTCAACAGTTAACTCGACTGTTTCTTGAACGCGACCAGTATTTTCAACTTCAACATTCCACGTTATCTCATCTTCACCAGCCCATTCTGGGTTAACAGGAGCATCGATTGTCAAATCTACTCCAAACAATGTTGAGCCAGAGCCATCGCCTGATGATGTTTCAACATCAGCTGACTTTTGGACCGGAGCCCCCGGCTGGTCTGGTGGAGTTACCTGTTCGTTAGCGGTGGCTGTAACCGTGGTTATGCAGGAACCCTCGGCATTTTGAGCGAGTGTGACATTTAGGAATGTCTCTGCGTTGTCACCACTTTCAATTGGCTGTCCTATTTGGCCGACTGTTGTTGAATATCCGTTGCAGTCTTGTTCATTATTTGCTGCCAAGTTAACGGAAATTGGGTCATCTCCGTCATTGTATATTCTGATTGTATATTCTGCCGTCTCGCCAGGGTTTACCGTTTGAGAAGAAGGAGATACTGTCAATCTGTAATCGGCTTCTCTACCAGAATCATCAGCAGTAACTGGATTTGCGATTGCAGGAACCAATGAAAATAGCATCAATGAAACAAGTAAGACACTTGTGACGCTCTGAGCGGCTTTCGGGTCTTTTCTGCGGGGTTCCATGAACCCCGGTCGGGGTAGTCACAGTAAAAGGCTATGGACAGATGCTCAAATCATTGAACATTTACAAAAGAGGAGGAGTTTGCACCACAATGCACGCAATTTTCCGGATTGCAAGTGTTGTGATACCTTGCCCCACATGAAGGACAGCCCTGCATTAGAGACAATATTGGTTGTCTGCACAGGAAGCAAGGCGTGATGTTCGCTTGAGCAGGAGGCGATGCTTCCACACTCTTTGCTTGCCATAAATTCGGGGTTGCTCTGGGAGAATTCCTTCTTCGCAGAGTTAACAGCGCTAGTACTGCGGTAATTGGCAAAATTATCCAAATTGCCATAATGAATGTTTCAAGGGTTGATGATTCTTCTTCAATAACGTCTCCCTCACTTGACAATTCAACTTCAAGTTCAGAGTTTGTCACATCACCATCTCCGGAGACTGAAAGAGAAATAGTACCTTTACCTGGCTTGGATGAGGTTATATCCAGGGTTATTTTTTGGGACTGTCCTGCTTCCAAATTTAGAGTATCTGCGCCATCTATTGAGACGCTCCATCCACTAGAGGGGACAGTTTTGAGAGCGCCCGAGACCAGTGTATTACCCGTATTTGTGACAGTGACTTGTAGCGTTGAGGTTGTTCCGGTTTCCAGAGTTGTTGCACCATCAACCTTCCAACTGACTTCTTTTGTCGAAGCGACATACATCGATACTGTTTCATTTACAGAAACCGAATCTCCTGATAATACAACCCTGAATTGTGGTTCGGATGAAGGGTCAGCCATTGCTGAAATGATTATTGTACAAGTCAGGGGTTTGATGTCTCCTTTGGTTACAATTCCAATAGAAGTACAATCACCTAGAAGATTGTTGTCTAATTGCAAGGTTATGGCTGGATTCCAAAGAGTGCTCTCAGTGTTTTCAACCAACCATGTGTAATTGATCGCAACACCTGTTGGGTGTTGACCTGGGCCGAAAATATTGGACCAAGTTTCTCCTTCTATCTCGACGTTTGTGAATGTCAAAACCGGATTTGGTAGAGCCTCGACCTCCACATCTACAGAATGGCTCCAAGAATATTGATTAGAATCCATAATGAAAGTGATTTGACCGCTCTTAGCATCCATTTCAGCGGTTACGGATATTATGAAATTTTTAGACTCTGTCCATCCTAAATCAAATTCATCTAAAGCAGTATTTTGAGACCAGCCTTGCGGTAATTGAAGTCTTGGTATTAACTGCAAATCGTTATTTCCAATGTTCTCGATTGTGTATTGCAAAGAAATTGTATTGCCGGGCGTAATTATTGAGATTGAAGATTCGAGGTCCACCGTCAATTCAGAAATTTCCTGCACGACTAAAGGCAATTCATATTCCATAACTCTAGCTTCTTCGCTTTGGGAAACAACGCGTAGTATAACCGTTAACTCTGCACCTGCTAATGTCATTACCTGGGGCGGAGTAAATGAAATTCCAATGCTCATCTGTCCATCCTCTAGCATCAGACCTGTGGAAGCAGAATTCGCTCCGCCTTGAGCAGATAAATCATCAAAACCTGCATACCAACCCGGAGGTGATTGCAAAAATAAATCATAACCGATATCTCCGTTACCCAAATTATGAAGTCTGACATCTACAGATGTGACATTAGTGGGATGTACAGGAATAGTAGTGTAATCAAACTCTAGACGGGTTTGAGACAACACAGGTACATCCAACACCAGCGTGAAAGGACTACTAACATCATTATCCTCATCATAACCCAGTAATTCAATCTCGTACATCCCCGGATCTGGCCCTTGAGGGTGAACCAATGTAACGTTGATTAGTGCACCTTCCTGGCCAGACAGATTGAAGTCGGTCTGGTCAAGGCCTACATACCAAGATAGTGAGGTATCATCTGGGCTTGTTACTCCGGTTGAAGAAATTGATGCATTTGTCGAAATCAATGCAGTATTAATCAATGTCACCTGCCATGAAGAGGATGTAGAATTGATGTCTGTAAGTGAGTATGTCGAAGAGTTAGATTCTATTCGAACACCCGGAGTTGTTACATTAACGATGATGTCCATTCTGTTATTCCCTTCATTGATCTCATCGATTGTGTCGCTTGAATCTACCAAGAAGGACAGTGTTCTTGCTCCTGCATTCTGAGGCTCCCAATCCCAGAATAATACCTTCTTTCCACCTGGACCAAGGTTGAATGTTTGTGAATCTAATGAAACACCTTCTTCTTGGAAAATTACCTCTACGTTTTCAGCTTCAACGTTTCCAAGATTAGCAACCTCCATCTCTACTAGTACATCATCGCCGACTTGAGGTATTGCAATATCGGTGGAAAACGATGATGGAATTGGGGAAGGGTCAGGCCTCAAATCATTCACTCCAACACCAGAAACAGCGACTGCATAGGGTTGAGCACGACCACCATTGTGGCTTGCGTCTGTGACCTTTACAGTCCAAAGTCCAACCTCTGCTGAATCGATTAGAACGACTTCAACATTGTTCAAACTATCATAGGTCCCTCCTTGAATTGACCTACCTTGCGAGAATTCATTGCCTTTGTATTCTGTGCCACTTGGGGTTGTAACAAGCAGATTCAGATTATTGACCAATTGTGTGCTGGAAAATCTTGAACCTCTTTCATCAGACCATGCAACCACTGCCTTGAACGGTTGACCCGGCGTTGTTACGTTGAACGAGTAGCTCTTTGAATTGCCAGTTGATGACAAAATTGAGCGGTCATCAACCCAAATTCCTCTTCCATTATTGGGAGCAAGAGTTCCCTTCAGATCGATTCTTCCCCATCCTTCATCGTTGTTGGGTATATCACGAGAACCTACGTCTCTTGCACCAAGGATCATCAACGCCTTTACAAGAGCACCTTGAGGTTCTGGTCTTTGAGCGATTTCTGTGATGTATTCACGAATTAGAGCTGCTGTGCCTGCAGCGTTAGGTGTAGCCATACTGGTTCCAGTGTATTCCATGTACCATGTGCTAGTCCAAGTTGCACCCGAAGTGTCGGTTGCTTCCTGGGCCTTGCACGAACGCACATAGCCTCCCGGTGCGATTACATCAGGCTTAATCCTGCCATCATCAACAGGTCCACGACTCGAGCCATCCATGATGCTATTTGGAGCGCCTGAGTAACGATTCTGTGAGTTTCCGACAGTTAGTAAATTCTTGGCAGTTGCTGGTGAACCAATGGTATCTGAATTTGGACCGTCATTACCTGCTGCAAAGAGAATTGTCAATCCTTCTCTACCGCTATAATATTGGTCATAGTACCTTGCTCTATCGTCGACATCCTCGGATGAAGAAGTATATACTCCCCATTCAGAACTTGACTCAGAACCCCATGAGTTGGTATGGGTTCTTGCTCCATTATTGTAAGCGGTGTTAAGCATGTTGTTTATACTGGACCATTGGAAATTTCCGTTGTTATCATTCTCCATTGCTTGAAAGTAAAGTTCTGCTTCTGGTGCAACACCTGCATAACTACCCCTTGTTCCATCACCCAGAACTGTACAGGCCACGTGAGTACCATGTCCTGAATGAGCATCTGCGGTTGAACCATCGCCTATCAAGTCAACATTTCCAATGACTCTGCTGCCAAAATCTCCGTGGTCTTCATCAAGGCCGGAATCAGCAACTGCAACAATCTGGCCTGAACCGTCCAAATCTGTTGTGTAATACTGCTTCATTGCATTAATATTCATGTGATTACGTGCTTGGTCGTTCCAAATTGTCAAACTTGGTTGTGTACCAATCCATGCAATCGATGGCTCGGCTGCTATAATTGCTAGATCAGCATTTGTAAACCCATCATATCGACCGGTTTCAGCAAACGTAGAGTCTGAAAGGAAATTGTTCGCAACTTCATCTAATTCTTGATGGAGGCGCATTCCCCAATTATCTGTAATATCTACTCCCGGAAGCAGAGATTCCGCTCGCCATGATTCAATTCTAACAGGCGTTGAATCCTCAATTTTCATTATCGAAAAATCGACCATCATCGCCAGAGGGACCGGTTGAATCGAAGATACACCATTTACATCTGAAAGCCTTGACAAGCCCGCTTGAGTACCTTGAACCAGTAAACCAGAAGGAGCGATAAATTCCCTTACTTGTACACCATTTTGGTGAGAAATTTCTGACCTTACATCTGCAAACCTGTAATCTGCAGAAACCAATACAAGTTTCAAATCTGATCTGGCTGCTAACAACTCTTCTGGTATTTCGTGCTCAAACAGTATGCCTGTGGAGTCGTGGATTCCGATTCTTGAGTGAGCAATTAGCGGTCTTTCTTCTAAGGAAAGAGATTCATCTAGTTGGCCAACAAAATTTCTAATCGTGTCTTTTGGAAGGTCAAACTTTACCCACTCTATGCCCGTATCCTCAGGAGTAGCTTCCGGTTGATTGACAACCGGTATTCCTGAGAGGAGGAATATTATGAGCAGTAAGAAGGCTCTACGCACATTCTAATGGCGTGGAAAGTTCGTTTTAGGAGTTGCCTAGAATAGTCTCAAAAGAACCAAGTTACTTCCTCGCAATCGCTATGGAATTTTGCAGTTACTTCGTCTGACACCTTGTGAATGAATTGTTCTTGATTCTCGACTCCTCTGAAATCAGTCCATTCGATCTGAATTTGAATAGTATATTCTTCCCATACAGAATAACCACGTAAGTCTAGTTCGAGTTTGTCGCCAGATATGCTTGTATGACTTGGAATAGAGTCAAATGATACTGTCAGACCATCCAATACCGCTTTTTCAGAATCAACAAATTCGATGGTCAATGTGACGTCGCGTATCTCTCTACTACCGTCATTGACTAATTCTGCAAGGACAACGTGTCCGTTTCTTTGCAAGTAAAGGACCTCTATTTCAACATCATCTCGAGGAATTACCCAGTACCAAGTTGATACCAGGGCCCCAAGAAGGATTACTAGAATTACACCGGCCAAAGCAACGCGGAGTGGATGTATTTTTTCTGTCAACTCAACAACGAATTCACCAATTTCTTGGGATAACTCATGGAGTTCTTCGTCCATGTCTTCGTCGTAATCGTCTGTCATCCCGTCACCACCGCAATCGCTGTTGCCAGTAATGATGAGAAAGGATCACCTATCATTACGTGAGTTGTTTCTATTTCTCCACCGGTTAAACTACTAATCAATGATAAATCAGTAACTACACCGTTTACTGCTACACTAGAAGCGGTAGGTATTCCACCTGTGAATTGGGCATCTAACAAAACACCTCTAGCGTCTATATCTGTTCCAAGAACATCGACTTCAGTGTGAGCTGTTGCAACAATCCTACCACCTGTGATTCCATCAAGCATTATCACTGGATATCCCATTGGTCTGTAAACATGCATGTTAGCGCCTTGGAGATTTTCTCCAACGAGTTCAGCTGAAACTACTGTTACTCCCTCTTGTACTACTGAATTACTTCTTCTGATGTACAATTTTTCAACTCCATTACCTGATGCTGATATGCTTGCACCATAATCCTCGGTAACTTCCATGGTAAACCGGTCAGGAAGATTCTCTGCCAGCATCAAATTGTCGCCGCGAACATTCTGTGCTTTTCCTTTCGTTTCAATAAACAAATCCATGTCATCACTGTTTGAGGAATAGTCCATTTCAAACATACCTTGGAAGGATTGCTCTTCGTGAATATCAAAGTTATCTGCAGGAGCGGCCTTGAGGTGCATTTCTCCTGGTACATCTCTGATAAACATCGTCGCCGGCCACCACAAACCATCGACCTTTCTCAGTTGTTGTAACATCATTGAATCTGCGGAATTAATACCTGCTCTATTCTCCGGTGATACCAACAAATCCGCTTGCAATATATCTCCTATTTTTGAGTACAAATCTGCCTCTGATGGAGCATTGAAAATCATCATCTCAGTTCTTATTCCCCGTAAATTATCGTTCTGCAAAACTCTTGCATAATCCAATCTTTCACCGAGATCGTAAGTCATGTCAATAGTTGTTCTTGGAATCAATAGATCGGATTCGGTTGAAACCGATGCATGAATGGAAACATCTCTGTTAAGTTCAGTATTTAGACCGGACATAACTAGAAGCGTGTTAGTCCTAGATAGCCCATTAAGCTCGATTGTGAGAACTGGTCTGAACGGAGTATAATCATTCAATGCTGCAATTATTTCGAAAGTTGGAACATCATCTGTTATCGTTACCTCATAGTACAACTCTATTTGTCCCGCTGGTAGTTGTGGCATCCAAATTTTGCTATGCCATGAGCGCCTTTGGTCAAATGTAACGCCCTCTTCCTCTAGGGATGTCGTATCGAGTATACTCAATTCTCTTGGGGAGATGTAACCGTCAAGCATTGCATCAACCAATGATTCCGCATCGGTAATTCCTGCCCAAAGGAGGGCTTGGACAACATTTGGCCTTTCATCCTCTGAGATTTCAAAGTCTTCTAGCGCATCCGAAACAACAAGTCTCGAACTCTCTGTAAACTCAGGCATTCTAGAATAATTGAAAATCAGCTCTGTAACTTCTAGGACTTCCCCCGATATTCCATGAACCCACCGAGGTTCGTTTGGAACATTTTTCCCTTTTCTAACATCGAGTGTAATGTCGAACTCCTCGCCGGTTAACAAATCAAGACCTAGACTCATGTTACTTTGTATGTTTGACGCGTCACCCAAGTTGACCATGCTCTCAACTGCAAAATCATTCACTGATGAACCAAAATCAATCATTCCCGACAAGAAGAATGACAACGCAAGAATTCCATCAGCGTTCCCAAATTCAGGTATTGTAATGATATCAGAGTTTTCTGAGGATGGCAGGGACAAAGTAACATTTGCTGGCAGAGGGTCTAGGTGAATTCGACCTGACAAACCAAGGAATTCATCGCTTCTTTCACTCACATCTTCTAGAAGTACACTGAAAGGTGAAGAGCCTGTTCGATTCATAACAAGTTGGCTATTCCCTCTTGGGCCTAGTGCCCCAGACTCTTCCGGTGGATTCAATACAATGGAGGTTAAATTAGATAATTTAAGAGACATACTGGCTTGTCCAGAGACTTGGTCAATCCAAAATCTAGCATGGTCTCCATTCATTGTAAGTGGATTTGAAGCGTTTGAAATTTGAACTTCAATCGACCCTACACCCTCTGGGGCTGACATTGACAGAGTCTGTCCTAACTCAAGTTCGAACGCTGCGGGAAGGCCGTTCAAACGTAATGCATTGTACTGGCCATCTCCCTCTCCACTGTAAGTAATGGTACCGATTTCTTCAGACGCAGAGTAGGTTATTTTTGAGCCCTGCTGTGATATTGTCAAGGATGATGGTAAATTAGAGATAGAGGCAAATTGTCTAACATCTCCTTCAGTAGAATTCGAAAAATGACGCAGGTGACCGATAATCAACTCGTCATCCGAACTTCCAGAAATTGAAATCGTTCTCAAATCGGTATCTTGGTCATAAGAATAAGATGCACTAGAAATATCTGTTACTTTCAAACTCATTCCTACCGGAACTACTGGTGGATTTACTCTGCCGTATTTTCCATCTACATTCCCATTTTGATCTGTGTAATCTAAGTCCTCTGCAAGCAAGATGTGATTCTTATCCATTACTGGATGAGGGCTGCTTCCTATCGCCAGTTTGACGCTGTCAACGGTTGCTATGGAGCGAGTGCTGCCGTCTATCCAAGATTCTCTCACTTGGTCATAGCATTGCAGGAATATTTCACCGCTAGATTCTCCTGCTGTACCAACAATCGCTTCCGGAAGGCCGTTCAGGATAGTTCCTAGGTCAAGGATAATCTCGACTAAATTTAGAACAACGTTATCCAATACTTCGCTGAGTAAATCAGGAGCTGTTCCAAATTGTACTCTTACCCTGTTTGACGCGGGAATTTCAAATGTACCAAATATAGCAATGACTTCTGGAAGGTCAAGAATTTCCACTTCCATTGAGGATGTGTCTGTTGCAAAACCATGCCTTTGGAATGTGGAAGTGTATTCTATCTTGGATATCCTTTCAGTCGCTGCAATTAGGATTAAACTGTTCCAGCGATTGTCGCTCGGGTCAAGCACTAATGTCTGGTCTGCAACATTTGCTGAATTATCAGCGGTATAATTCTTTATTGAAATAATCAGAGAAAGACGATTGGGCATTTGCCCTGGTAAATTGCTGGAGCCTGGAGCTTCTCCAATAAGTGTGAATATTGCATCTATTTCCTCCTGCGGCATAGTACCCTTAGGTAGGTCTCTAACCCAACCTCGTGAATCGGTAATGTTACCAAATTGACCACCTGCCTCAATATGTTTCGATCTATCTTCGAAGTAGTGGAAATACAAATCCGCATCTGTGTCACTGAAAATTTCGATATTGTCGAAGGAATTTTCTCCAGTGTTGTCGTTCCTGATAACTAAATCCAGTTCTTCGGGCAGTAAGGTCTCCCCCTCAACGGGATGTAGTCCCACATCTATGTATCCAATTTCATCCAATGGCCGGAACCCTTCAGAGTCAGGTTCTTCGAAATGTACGTAACCAATACCAACAGAATAACCACACTTGTGCATGCGGCTATCTGCTCCGTGGTCGGCTATGGGGTCATACCATGACGAATCTTCACAATCGGTTTGTTCGTTTGCTGAATTTCTATTTGGATTGGAAACAAGAATCGCATAAGGCGCTGAAACCGATGTTACTTCTAGTCCTGAGTCATCTCCTCCAGCAAAAATATTCAAGATATCAGCAAGCGTAACGAAGGTACCTGTTACATCTAGTGTCATTTGATCTAAGCCAACTCTGACTTGGAAATCATTGGGAGGTTGGGTAAATCTAGAATCTATAACCAGAGCATAAGATTCCCCATCACCTGTAAAAGTCAGGTCATAGGCAACTCCCTTCATCATCGAGACTTCCATACTAGCCATAGCATCCCATAAAGGGTCTGAGTGGTCTAGGACTCTTACAGTCCATTGGAATGTGGGTCTAATCCAAATCGATTGAACCGTTGGTACAAGGCCGCCTCCAAATTCTACATCCCAGCCCTCGCCTTGTGCCCCCAAGCCCAGTATTGAGAGTCCAACAGAAACATCGGGTTCCTCGTCCCCATCAATATCGATTGCATTCTCGAAGAGACCGGTGTCTCCGAAAGAGAGTACGTCGCCAGTAAAAGTACCGTAGTCCCAAGCTTCGTATTCTGGGCCGTTATTTCTAGCAGTGTAATTGACGTACAAAGAGTAGGTATTTGCTCCAAAGGCGAGAGGGTCATTGAAATCTGGAGGAAGTTCAAACAGTGTATCTAGAAGGTTGTTGGGCCACCCGTCTGGATGAGAATCTGGGTCGGTGAGGTAAACGTATGGAGCGGGATGGGATGGCTCCAATGGGTCTGTTTGTCTCATCGAGATATCTCCCAATACCCCATCTGTTGCCAATAGTGCATCGCCATCACCAATCTCTCTACCTCGCGCTTCTAAGGCGCTTAGGATCCCTTCAGCAGAATTACGAGCTAAATCATCTTCTCCGGAATCTCTTTCTTCAGATAGAGCATTTGTCATAGCCTCGAGTACACCAAAATCATCTCTACCTACCGATTCGTCGGCAGAAACTGGGCTAAAAATCGGCAATAGCATTACAATTACCAATAGAACTGCCACTCTACGCGAATCAAGAGGTTGCGGGACTCCGCGATGGAGCAAACGCACACCTGATTCTGACATCATTTCTAATTCACCCCCTACACCCAAATGAAACCATCCCTCTCGCGAGCGCGAGTTGTGGCGTTTTCAACGCTCAAATAATTGGTCCGTCGAACAATGAGGGCAAGCAACTACAGCACTCATGATAGAAGAAGGGATTTCGACGCTAAACTCTTTGCCGCATGCCGAACATTGAGAGCGAAGGCTATGCTTTGCTGGTTCAGTTTGTTGCGGTAAAGCGATTCCTCCGCTCTTTACCTTACCTGAACTTGTTGCAGGTGTTGAATTTACAACCGCAGGAGTTGGAGCCTCATCTGCAAATGCTGCCAATGCTGCTTCTGCAAGTGCCGGGTCGATTTGGCGAGATGATTGTGGTGCTCTAAAGCCTGCGTTGGGGTCGATTTGACCTGAATTACCATAGATTGATTGGAACTCCTGAGATTTTGCCTCAGATTGTAATTGGGCGGCTGATTTTACCACGTCTCCCTCAGATATTCCAGCCATTTGTGCTGCTTTCGCAAACGCTGGAAGTTTAACACTCTTGGAGATATCATATACCCTTGTTGTCGCTTCATCTCTAGACAAACCTCTAGCCATCAGTAGCTCGATTGCGTGCCTTCTTTGCACTCCCTTGTAACCGAATAAAACAACTCCTGACACGACAATAATTACAACGAATACAACTGATACGATGGCAAGTAATGCTGTATTACTCGGGGGTTCAACAACTTCGACTTCAAAAATTTCAAAATCTGAATTATTCGATTGGTCATATACCGTCAAAGCAAATTTTGTCTTACCGGTTTCTTCGAATTTGATTTTCAGATTCGGCCCCGAAAAATCAGCATCATTTGTAGCATCACCATCTCCATTTGAATCTCTTGACAAATCGAGGTCCCACGTAAAGCGAAGGTCGTCTTGGTCATCCCATTCATCTGCTGCTTTTGCTTTGAATTCGACTTCTTCTCCCTTCTCTACTTCAGTAATCTCTCTAATGTCTATGGTCACTAAAGTGGGTTTTGTTGAATCATAAACAATGATTGTCATGTTGGTATTACCGTTATTACCAGAAGGATCTGTAACGGTCAATGTGACTGTGTAAGTCCCTATTTCTGACCAACTGACTGTAAACTGCGATGCAGAGGAAACTTGTTCACCATCAACACTCCACGATGCGGATGCAATTGCATGGTCGTCGTTTGAGTTTGAGGCTTGTAAAGTCAAGTTCGAGTTTCTCAAGAGACGTATGTCGCCATTGAGGTCAGGAACTCCTCCCGTTGTAAATATCGCAGCTGTTGGTGGTTCAACATCGATTACCTCAATCTGGTGAGCTGCGATAGTGATTTCTCCTGTTTTTGATTCCGCTGTAAGATTTACTGTTTTGATACCTGGTGTATTCCAAGAAGCTTCCACCAAATTACCAGTTCCGTCTTCAACGCCATCAGAATCAAAATCCCAAGATAAAGATAGGACTTGGTTAAGGCTATTTGGTGTGCCTGTAGCATCGAGAGTTATTTTCTCACCAATAGTTGTAGTAGAATTAGAATAATCAACAATCAAAGGCGCAAGCACCGGTGAGAACCACGCCTTTGTAGAAAAGTGAAGGCCACTACTACCCGCTTCAGCAATTAAATTTAGATTTTGTAGATCTAAGAACTCTGATACTGTCCAATCTAATTGCGTTGTGTCTTGTCCATCAAAACCATCAATCCTAGTTCCTGAAATAATCAAATCCCCAGATAATTGGTTATCTGATTGCACGAATACTTCTCCATCACCGGATATCGGGTGTACCCAATATGATAGATCTGTACCAGAATCTACGCTAAAAGATGCCATGTTGATTCTCTCTCCTGGCTCGAGCAAGAAGGTGTCATGAATTAGAGGATAATCTTCAACGCTTGCAGGTGCCAATTGTATCTTGAAACGAGAAGTCATTCCACCTTGATCGCCCATTCCTTCGTCCCCGTCATGTTCTGTATTATCGAATACAATGTACCAATTTTTTTGATTAAGTGATTGCGGCGGAGCCCAATCCAACCAAACAGAGCCAATCATTGATTCAAATGATGATTCTTGGTTGAAAGTTGAACGATAATTTTGACCGTTTTGATAAGTTTGAATCGAAGTTTGGTCAAACATTAACACGTCCATTGCATCATCCAAAACCTCGATATCAATCGCTAGAGTTGTGCTATGAGGGCGTATTCCAATATCGATAATGATGCAAGCCCCAGGGTCTACTGCGACCCCTGAGCTAGAGGATACGACATCCGACAAATCATACTCACCGCATTGAGGCGGAGCCCTTCCCTCTGTTGCTGTAACCATTGGTGCAAGCAATAATCCGGCCATTAACAAGACAAGCAATCTCGGGGCACTCATGTTACTTGAAACAAGCATCTCGGTTTTCAAATTGCCTCAACCCTGTTATGCCCAACCCTCTTCCTGTTTTACTAAATGCAGGAGGCTTTGGTCATCTCTCAAAACCAAGCGATCGCCATCTCCCAAAGCAACTACTGAGGGGTGAATTTCTCTTGCTTCGTTCAATGATTCCTCATGATTATCAAGCCGAGCAGAATAATGTGTAAGAGCAAGGTGTTTTGCTTTACACTCGACTGCTGTACGTGCGGCGCCTGCTGCTGTGGAGTGCAGGTGCTCATTGGCTATGTCGGTATGTGATTGTAGGAAAGTTGCTTCGTGAATTAGTAAATCACAATTTGTATCAATCGCTTGTTCAGCAGTATCTCCAGAAATAATGACGGATTTTCCTGGAATCTCGTCTTTCCTGTAATTTGATGCTAGCAACAACTCTCCATCATATTCTGTATCTTCGCCAGAAGCGAGTGACGCTTTGATTTCATCAGGCAGATTCTTTGTAGACTCACGGTCGAATTTGCCTTTTCTTCCACCGATAGAAACTTTCCAAGCACATGATGGTACTGTGTGCTGCGTTGGATGGGCTGAAATTCTTACTTTTTTCATTGGTTGTGGTAGATTAATCTTTGAACCATCGTTCATATTTACCCATCTTTCCCCGTCTCCAAGAACCCACTGAACCTCATATCCCAGAGACTCTGTTGTTGCTCCTAAATCCATCCACATGTCGTATTGTATCACTAAGTCGGACGGCGTAACCTCCGGCTCCACATCACTTCCAAGTAATGCATCTACAACTTCTGTTGTGGTTGGGCCGATAACCCAAAGTTTGTCCTTTCTTCCATCCAGAGCCATTGTTTGCATCCAAGGAAGAACGCCCCAGGTGTGGTCTAGGTGCCCATGTGTTAGCAGAATTGCAGCTACTTTTGACATCTTTAATCTGCGACCACCAAATGCCTTCATCTCTGACCTGTGTTTAACCAAACGATTCTGGAACCCTTCTCCACAGTCGACTATCACCATGCCCTCAGGAGTCTCAATGATTGAACCGGAAACCGAGCGGCCCTGTGCAGGCCTTGCTGATGAGGTTCCCAGAACGTGTACTTCGAGGGTCATTTTCTCACCTCATTGTTCATAGGGAATTGGAGTCTTCGGGAACCAGCGCAAAATTACAACGTCGCCGATGGATCTAACCCATCGCCATGGAATTGTGAGGTGGACTCCTTTCTCTACCAATTCATCAGGACAACCTGCAACAAAGAGGTGAGTCGCACAAAGTTGAGTACCGTCGATCACGGTTTCTCCAACAACACCGAGTAGTCTGCCATCGGGAAGGTAAATTTCCTTCCCATTCAGTTGTGAAACGCTCATTTCACCGGTCATGAAACCCCTCCTGTAGTGTAGCGACGTAAGAGGCCCTCAATGAACCCAACGGATGAATCTCCAACTAATTTGGAGAAACTTTGGTGTTTGATATAATCACTTACCGATGTTTCCGCGTGCTTTCAAGGATGGGCGCAACTTTTCTGCACCCTTACCCTTGTTGTGCAAACCTCGACCGCGCTTTCCTGCGCTTGTCTTTCCACGGTATGCACGTCCACGGTGGTGTGATTCTGCAATCCAGCCTAGGTCCTTGTCGGACTTGATTGCTGGATGGCTTGGGTCTAGCATGATAATCTCGTAATACTTGTGCTTACCATCTTGTCCGACCCAGTAGGAGTTGAGAACTTCCAAGTTAGGGAAGTGGCGGTTGACACGCTCTTCAGCGATGCGCTGCGTGTTCTTTGCCATGGTAATTTTGTTGATACCGGCCTTGGATGGCTTGCGCTTCATGTGAATCTTGCCTTTGCGAAGACCACCACGTCGAACTCTGGTTCTGACCATAATGACGCCTTGCTTAGCCTTGTATCCGAGGCGACGTGCTGCATCGATTCGGGTTGGCTTATCGATTCTGCAGTTCACAGGTTCGCGGCGCCATTGAACCATGCGGTCTTGGCGTTGCTGATGGGACTGTGTTGCTTTTGGGTTGTTCCATGTTTCACGAACATGCTGGTAAAGTCCCTTAGCCATTGTACGTCACCTACTCCTTGGAGCATTTTGCCGACTTGCCTCCCCTATTTGAAGACCGCGA
>WTIA01000041.1 GCA_011522915.1 Methanobacteriota archaeon | reverse complement strand
CCTTCATCCTATGCTAAAGTCAATTGACAAATTGAGACAAGAATGGAAGTTTCAATTCAAATTATTGCGCCATGAATGGGGTCAGCCTCACCTGATGACAATGTTGACCGGTTTGATTGCTTTCATGCTAGGGTCGATATCACCCGACCTGTATGCAGGCGGGGATCCAAAAGTCACCGGTCTTGACGGATTAGCAGGAATAGGTGGTTTCTCATTTTTCCAGTTAATCCTGTCTGGAATTCTATGGATATGGTTCTTCGTTCAGGTCTCAGTTAACTTTCCTATAATGCGTAGCCACATCATCAATGTTATAATCATCTGGTCGTCGATTTTCTTATCTCAAGTTGTTCTTCACGTTAGTTCACCAAACTTCCCAATTGGAGCAAACCTCGGAGATGCTTTAGGAGGAGTTATGCTTACTGCAGTAGGTTGTTTCTTCACTTACTTCTTTTGGAAAGCCGTAACCGAAACCAGAGATTATCACGTACAGGAACACCACGTCCATACAGATGTTCGAATTATGGAAGAAGCAATGGCAGAGCATAGTCTATTTTCTTGGACAATTTTGGTCATAACTTGGGTTGTTTTGATGATCATAAATGGATGGTCAGGTGCACATTTCATTGCCGATAGAAACGTTGAGGATTATGCAATTTATTCAATTCACATCATTACTGGCATTCTTCTGATTTACACCCTAATGCACATGCTTTGGTTCCCTCAGAGAATGCTTGGAACTGGAGCTCGTGTCCAAACCAAAGCAGCTGCGGCTGCAGACGCTGATCTACTATTAGAAGGGGTTATTCTTGCTACTGAAGGGGAATGTCCTTCTTGTCAGGCAAATGCTCCAATTAGTCAGAATGACAATGGAGAGACTTTGGTAGATTGTGCAAACCCGGAATGTAACAGCAGAGGCGTTGCGGGAGAAAGTAGTGAAGGGTGTGATGAAAATTACCCTACCAGATACACTTGCACCAGTTGTGGTGTGAATAGCCCAGTTGTAGATTACATCCCCGACAAGGAGGCTTGGTGATGTTCTCAAAGCACCGAGCAGATTTTCCAACTTTATCTGGGGAAAATCCCCCAATTTATCTGGATAATGCATGCATGACGCTGAGGCCCAATTCAGTAATTGAAGCAATTCGCTCGTACTATGAAGAGTCTCCCGGATGTGGAGGAAGGTCAGTGCACCGTTATGCTACAACAGTGTCCCGTAAAATGGCAAATTGTCGAAAGAAATTATCTGAGATGTTCAATGCTAATGAGACCAATGAAATTATTTTCACTAAAAACGCCACTCATTCACTTAACCAAGTCGCAAAAGGACTTAGTTGGGAAAAAGGTGACATCGTCCTAACCACAGATAGGGAACACAATTCCAACTTGGTTCCATGGCTACAACTTGAAGAAGAAAAAGGAATCGACCATAGGGTCGTAAAATCACACGATGACAATACTTTTGATTTGGAAGCCTTCGAGAAAGCGTGCGGCGATGCAGGAAACAAACTCAAGATGGTTTCTCTATCTCACGTCGGCAATTTGGATGGCATTGCAACTCCAGTAAAGAAGGCTGCAAAAATAGCCAAGGATCACGGCGCTATGGTGTGTATCGATGGTGCACAGTCGACGCCACACATGAAAGTTGATGTCAAAGATCTTGGAATAGATTTCATGGCCTTCTCTATTCACAAAATGATGGGGCCCTCTGGAATGGGTGGCCTTTGGGGTAGAATGGATTTGCTGGAAAATATGAGATCAATACAATCAGGTGGGAGTACGGTTGACACCTCACATTATGATTCCATGGTCTGGTCAAAGCCACCAGCAAAGTTTGAAGGTGGCCTAGGAAATTATGCAGGCATATTGGGGACTAATGCTGCAGTAGATTACATTTCAAAAATAAATTTGGACGACGTTCACGAGCACGAAGTGAGATTGAACAAAATCATGACATCGGTTCTCAAAGATGTTGATGGCTTGCAAATAATTGGACCAGAGGATGCATCTCAACGCGGTGGAATATGTTCCATGGTTCTAGAAAATATTGATGCACATGATATCGCAATATTGCTAGATGAAGCTGCTGGAGTAATGGTCAGAAGTGGTATGCATTGCGTTCATTCATGGTTTAATGCCAAAGGAATCGAAAGGGGTTCGTTGAGAGCTAGTGCTTATCTATACAATACCGAAGAAGAAGTGAAATTGTTTGCAGAAACACTAGTTGAAGCGGTAGAGGCGCTGGGGTGATAGCGTGCAACCCGCCGTTCCAATACCAGATGGTGAACTTGAGACCGACTTAGATTTCATCAAGCAAGTGACTGTTTTTGCAACTTGTGTAATACTAATCGCCGTAGGTGTATTTGCTTACATGATTTTCACTGGAGAAATTAGTCTAACAGGCCCATCCGCTCTCGTCCTAGAAAAGGAAGAGGACTTTGACAGATTGGTGCAATATGATTCTGTTGACCAATTTTCAGGAGATGGTGTCGATGTATGCATGGTCGATTCCGGTATCGACATGACGCACCCAGATTTGTCTAACCTAAACTTAGCAGATTGGTCTGATTTTATTGGAAATGGTGACAATCCATACGACGATAATGGACACGGAACTATGATGGCGGGAATACTTGTTGCTGACGGAGCACTTACAGGCCTAGCAATAGATGTAAACCTCTACGTTACAAAAGCCCTGTCCGGCAGTGGTGAAGGAAACGATGCTACAGTTGCCGAAGCGATTGATTGGTGCATTGCAAAAAATGTCGACATAATCTCCCTATCACTAGGTGGAAATGCTTCTGGATTTTCTATAATCTTAGGAGATGCTGTCGAAGATGCAGTAGAGAGTGCATACAATGCAGGAATTGTAGTTATTGCAGCTGCCGGTAATGATGGTGGAACTAATGATGATGGAGACGTTGCATCACCAGGTATAGTTGAAACTGTAATCTGCGTGGGAGGAGTGGATGTAAATGGAAATCTTTGGAGCGGATCATCAGTAGGAGACAACAATGGCCGTTTATGGCCTCCAATGCTGCCAAGAAATAGCCCTGATGAAAAACCTGAGGTAGTGGCTCCTGGGCACAAAGTTCCTGTAATCATGCTCAGTGATGGTTGGGGGCTTTCATCAGGAACGAGTGCTGCTACTGTTTACGTTACAGGGGCTGTAGCGTTGATGTTTGAAGCACATCCAGACTTGAAAGATGGTGGAACAGAAATGCTAGATAATCTGAAGCAGTGGGTTGCAGATTCATCTAAGAAGAGAAGCGGTCAAGAAACCCATGATGACTATTATGGGTACGGATTGTTGCAAATCAGCGACCTTATTGATGCAGCCGGTTCTAGTCCTTAGGCAGCCATGCTACAATCGTGCCACCAAATAGTGGTGCAAAGGCAATGTGGTGTGTCTCATTGGATGTCTTGATCAACTCAATCCAATTGTTGAATCCTTTTACTTGAGGGTCGTCAGTTTCTCTATCTCCTTCTGGGGGATTGGGTTCTACTGTGAACAAAACCCCATTCGGGTTTAGTAGTGGAAGCAAAGCACTTACATCATCTGCTAATTTTTCCATTATAGCATCAACAATTATGACGTCTGAATTTTCCATAATCGGTGGTTCCCCAGTTTTTGAAATAGACCATGCTTTTAATTCGCCGGTAAGTAATCTTGGAGAACCGACGACAATATTGGTTGGAACTTCAGAATACCTTTGACATAAACGTGTCAATATTACTGCAAATCTATTTCCTTCTTCGATAATTTGGAAATTTTCTAAATTTTCTCGGCCTTCATAGTGGTCAAGAATCCAAGCGGAAAGATGACCGATTCCCGCCCCTGTTTGCATTATTTTTTTGGGCTCTAGTCTTGCGATAGCATCTCTGATACGCCTTCGAACTGAAATGGACCATGTTGATAGTCCCATATGCTCGAGCTGAAGTCCAATATTCGCCGCAACCTCAGGTTCATCACGAGACAATTCCTTGTCGGCCGACAGTATCGCTGCAAGGACCTCATCGCGCATGTTAGGCCCTCATGTCACACCTTCACAAGGCTTCGCATCATCCGACAGACTCAAAGGTGACTTGCTTGGCACCGAGATTAGGAGGAATCAACATGGAGGACGAAGATGTCGACGAAGAATTTGTTGAAAATGTCACAGATTGTCCATCATGTGGGGATTACTGTGGACATTCAATCCTTAAAGAAAGGAAAGCCGGCGAGGGTAGTAATTACCTGTTAAAATGCGACGAGTGCGGGCATGTACACACGTTAGAGTTGAGACCGCCTAAGATGTTATTAATCCCATTTTTGCTTAGTGAAGGAGCGAATACTAGACTCGAAGAGATTGAAATTGATGATGATGAGGAACTTCACATTGGGGACATTTTCGAACATGATGATGCAAGTTGGGAGATTAATCGAATCGAAACTAAAACTGGAAACTCAAGAACAAAATTAGTAGCATCAAAAATTGGTAGAGCTAACGCTGTCAGGTCCGATGTAGTGATGGTCCGCCTTACACTAACCCGTGGAGAATTTTCTGACAGTGACTCTATTTTCGTAGAACGTGAAAAGATGTTCAAAGCCGGGTCAATAATGGAACATAACCGGCAGAAGTGGAAAATCAGAGCAATTCACACCGGAGCTGGCAGAACTATGACTGGAAGAGTTCCCGCTCATGATATCAAACGAATCTACCTACATGAACCACCCAGAGTTGAAGAAAATATACCTCGAACTCCGAGGGAACGTCGTCAAGCTTGGAAAGAGGGGAGATTGGGAGAAAACCCAAATCCTGTTGTCCCAGATGCTGAGAAATCTGGTAAACCTAAGCAACAAAAGCAAGGTCGCAGACAAAAGAAGAAACGAAGATAATCAAGGCCTGTTGGTCCAAGGCATCAGGAATGCCTTGGCGACTTGAGTTCCAATGGTTGGATTCTCCTTTAGTCGCCTTATCGAATACTCATACCATTTTTCACCGTATGGAATGTAGACTCTGGTTCGATGACCTTTGGCTGTCAATTTCCTTCTAAGAGGCCCGCGAACACCTAGGAGCATTTGGAATTCATAGCCTGGACCCTTTTGTTTCCTGGCTGGACCTGCATTCTTTCTAGGGTCTGGTATATTTGGCCCCATCCCTCTTTTTTCTAGTGCAGAAAGTGCGTGATTTATCACGGGATAATCATGACTAGCGATTCCAACATAGGCTCCTGCATCCAACATCGAGTCAATACAATCGTTGGTGGCTTGAATGATTGGCTGACGAGAGGTGTGAGAAATGCTTTCGGGTTCAAGGTAAATTCCTTTACAAATTCTGTAATCTGCATTTTGCCCAATTTTTTCTTTAATCTCTTTGATGTCATCTAAACTGCGGAATAATCTTCCTTGCAATACAACACCAACATTTGTCAAGCCTTTTTCGTGCATTTCGAGCATTACTTGAATTGTGTCATCTGTCACTCTATGGTCTTCCATATCCAAGCGAACAAACATGTCATGACCGTGTGCCATCTTCACAATTGCCTCGATGTTTTCCATTCCTCTTTCTCTATCCAAAAGGAGACCGAATGCTGTTGGTTTTATGGATAAATTGGAATCCAAATTATTATCGATGATTGCAGTAACAACCCTTTGGTATTCTTCTAGGAAGAATTGTGCTTCTTCAAGTGTGCTGATCTCTTCACCAAGAACATCAACAGTAAAACAAGCGCCCTCTTTTGACAGCCTTGACATTACTTTGACTGCATCTTCTAATTTAGGTCCAGCGACATATCGCCGGCTAACCCAGCCAACAAACCAGCGTGGCATACGAATGGTCATCGCCACCACCATACGGGAGAAGAGGCCGACCATGCTTAGGTGGCATAGTAGGCAACTATTGACCGTTTTCATCCAATGATCTGTGCGCTTTTTAATAGAGGAACTTCTAATTCAGACAAAAGGTCCCTAATCGCTTGCCTTTGCCATCCTTTGAACGCTTTCTTATCCATGCTACAGACAATTTGACCACCGGGAAATGCTTCCTTGGTTGCCGATATTGCTTTTCTGATACTATTTTCCCACGTACCTGTGATAGATTCGTCCTCATTTTTTACAAATTGTAAGGCATAAGTTGCAAGCATGTGACCTATCCATACGTGGTCATATAATCCTAACATGTTCGCTCTAGGTGCGTAATGTCCTCCACCAAGTGTGACTACAACTTGACCTTCTCCATTCCATTTGCCTAGACCTTTGCCACCATCCAATCCCAGACCACGGTAAATTATACCTGCAAGCAATTTTGCTGCTTCTTTGTGACCCCATGTTTCTGAGGTTGAGCCTATCTCGATGAACATCGATGGTGTTTCTATCCAAGGCCCGTGGTGGGTGGTTTCAAGTGATAAATCGAACCCTTCAAAATCATTGCCAACACGATTTAACTCTCGCCACCAAGCAGCTAGTCTTGGATTAGGTGGTGGGCAATCTGCTGATCTACCTCCGTATTCAGGAACCTCGTTTTCGGGCACCTGCATTGTGCCAATTGGGTGCAGTGTAAGTGAAGCATTCCCGCTCGCAGCAGAGTGCCTGGAGGGGAATATAACCTCGTCAGGAGCCTCTCCGGTCGCTTTTTCCCAGCGCTTATCCAAATCGTCTTCCCAGAGACAACCGTCTTTCACCCACCACATTCTTGCGTTTTTGAAAGAGTAACTTGGTTGGCCTTCTACTGGTGCCATTTTCACCCAATCACACATTTTCAATAATTCATCAGCCTGATTAGTTGATGCGATATCACCGCCAGATACTAGAATCAGGCTGACCATGATTGGCCGTGCAACTGATGATTTTTGAAGGAATTGTTACATTGAATGCCCTCGTCCGATGGTTATGGACAGTGCTCCATGGAAGCTTCTACAATACGAAGGGGGCGAAGCCCTCATCGACGTTGATGGAGGAATAACTCTAGACGGAGTTAGAAGGACTCCTTTTCCGAGCGAGATTTCGCATGCTGCAATATGCGATCAAGGAATAGTTGCAACTTGGGTTGAGCACGAATTGCGTTTAGCAAGAATGGCATTGTTGTCATTTGATGAGCCATTCCAAGATGGTATGTCCAAAGCGGAATTAAGACTAAATCGAAATACTGCTATGGTAAAAGGAACAACTTGGTCTCACATAGTTGATGCGGAACCACTAGCATTGACGGCTAAAGATGACAAAATCATCTTCGCACTTTGGACTAGAGGAATTTATTGTATCGACTCAGATGATAACGAAATCTGGCGGCTGCCATTATTTGATGAAGAGTTGAAATCACCACCGCGTTCACACGACGTTACTGCAATCCACATAATCGATGAGGAGGTATACGTTTGGACCCGCGGTGGAAAATACAGAATTATTGATTTATCAAGTGGAAAAATTCTGGATGAAAAATCACTAAACATTGAATGCGATTTAGAAGACGTTTTTTCGTTTTCAAACAAATTCCTTCTTACCTCAAAAGACGGATGGGCTTGGGAAGTCGATGGTGGCGAGATTACTGTTGCCAGACGGCTTAGAGGCACGATACAAGATGCAGTTTTTGATGGAGAGGATTGGAGAATAATTTCTTGGAGAGAAGATACAATGCTTCGAGGAGAATCCAAGCCAAGAGATGACTTAGGCGTTCAACTAATCAAGCAAGGTGAAACCTGGATGGTATTAGATAACCAAGGACAATACAGCCCTCACATGAATGATTGAATAGTTCATTCATTCTTCTGTGTGTATCCACATCGTCCGCAGGACTTTCTGTCTGCGTGAGATGCAAGGAATACGCCTGGTCCACATGATGGGCAGAAATCAGATTTTCTGACAAGATTGCCATCTTCTACTGAATACTTGGACCACTTTGCACCTGCTTTAGGACCGTCAGACATCATTCTTCACCTCCGGAAACATCAGATGAATCAACTGTAGCCTCAGGTTCTGCAGCACGCATTCCTGCGTATCTTTCGTGCATATAAGTGGGTTCTACTTTCATTGATTCTTTGTCAGCATAAACTAGTCCTAGTCCTGTTGTTGACCCCATACCGAATCTTGTGTTGACATCTTTGATAACGATCAAATCTCTGTTTGCACCTGGCTCGAGAGTTGCGATTCCGTTTAGCATTTCAGCACGAGATGGAGTCGGTGCTCCTTCGTGATTCCAACGGAATTCAATTTCTACTCTTTTCAATAGTGGGTTTTCCTTTCGGTCAATAATTTCCATTCTTATTCCTCCTTCAACGGATGTTTACTTTGAGCGCATAATTTCCTGGCACTTCGATATTCAGGCGATTTGCTATTTCAGATCTGGACGGGTCCAAGACAACAACATATCCTGTCCAATCAGAGGAAACAGGAGCTGCTGGGTGGTGTGAGCATTGGTCTATACCATCTGCCAAAATCATGTGGCATTCGCTGCATGCAAAAGGGTTCTTCGGCATTTTAATCACTCCATTCAGTTTTGATCCTCGTGAATCCATTCGTGGCTTCCTAGACCTGTCTGCTTACAAGTTAGACCAATCTTAGAGCGGCGTGGATCGCTAGTGTCGGGTGATAGTGACACAATTCTTGCGCGAACTGAACTGCCGACTCCGAGTTTTCTTCCACTTTGGCGACCCTCAAGTAGGCCCATTCCAGCATTGATATCTACGTGATCTTCCATAATCTGAGATTTGTGAAGTAGTGCTTCCATTGGGCCAATGCGTACGAAAGCTCCGAAATCATTGACTTCAGAAACTGCACCCTCAACTACTTCGTAATCTTCGATGCAAAATAGAACTGCATCGAATCTAACTCTCTGATAAATAGCACCGTCACCGTGAATAATTCGTCCACGGTCAATGGGTTCGTGGTTTGAAGTCACCAAAACGAAGCGGTTGTTATCGTCGAATCTGCCTTCAAAAGCAGATGCTGCTAATCTGTCAATGTGCTCGTTTAGTGATTTATCCTTGCGTATGTACTCTGCAGGGATACGAATTGTGTCCTCTTTTGTGACAACTTTGTACATTTTTCCACCTCTTTTGCCTCTCCCGTGTTACCGCCTTAGGACGAGTGAGGTGGATTCCTCATCCGTCCTTCATCGGCTGTGCCTCGGGAGAGAAGTGTGACCGAAGTCATTCAGGCCACCAGCGACCCCTATTTGAATGATACCCCCTATGAAATTCAGATAATATCCTGTCGTGCTTACAATTTGGCAAAAAAAATATGCCGCATTTATCCCTTTCTGATGGGCCCGTAGGGCCCAAAGCCCTAACTACCCCAAATGCCCCACTATTATCGGGTGAGGTCAGTGAATAAGCAATCCAGAGCAATTCTGATGCTATTTATGCTGATTTCATCACTAATTGTGATACCTCCTCCAACCAAGGCTGAAGAAGACGACTCACAGGCATGGGACCCCCTGAGTCAACCTTGGGCTCAATATGGTAGGGACCCAGGCCATAACAGAATCATTCCTGAGCACGGTGATTCGGGGTTGAAAACAATTGAAACACCTGCAATAAATTGGGTTGCATTTGATTCCGGTAATGGTGCAGATGGCTACGGTGTTGCAATTGCTGATTTTTCTAACTCAATTACATCTCCTGAAGGAGCCAAAGAACGATGTGGGCAAGGAAGTTTATTTGCAGTCATGACTTACACCGATGGGATTGAAAGGCGTTTAGCAATCATTGAAGGAGATTCTTCGAAAATTGCTTGGGAAGTAAACTTGGGAGAAGTTGACATCATTCGTTCAACTCCTGTAATCGTAGATGTCGACGGAGATTCCAAACAAGAAATAGGCATAGTGTATGATTCGGATAGCGCCCTTGAAGTCGACCTTTGGGCTCCTGAAATTACTTGTGACGAATCAGGCTGGACCGTATCTGGCCATTCGAATGAAAAATTGTGGTCGTGGTCCGATGCTGATCTGCGAATTGGAATCGCAAACGCACACACATGGACATCACCAGAGGCTGTTACTCAACCACTAGTTGCAGACCTTTCACTAGATGGAACGCCAGATTTGGTTATCGCGGCAGTGGATACTGCAAATAACGATCCGACCGTGATAGCCCTACCACTTGGGCTTCAAACACCAGAAGAAAACTGGAGAGTTGCCCTCGACCGAGGGTCACACCCTTCTGACCCTGCGTTTGCAGCCCTCGATGACAACAGCGGTTCTGTAGTGTTGACAACAGTTGACGAAAACAGTGGGAACTTTTGGGTGTGGAAGATTGATGGTCCAACAGGTTCACTTGATTGGGAAAGAGTAGCTATTCAAGGAACAGACACCGACGATGATACACCACGTATTCGCCTCCCCGGCCCTGTAGTAACACAACTCGACAGTGACGCTGCTCCAGAAATAATTCTAACTCTACCTTCCGATAGTAATCAAGGCGACGATGGAATGGGCGCACAATATATTGGAATGGAACTAACCAGTACCGAGGAAATCTGGAGATTCAGAGCAAAGAATGGATACGCTGATTCTGAACCGGTGCCTGTTGATACAACAGGAGATGGAATAACTGACCGTGTTTGTTGGGTAACGTGGTATTCTACAGGAATTGGAACAACTGACAGAGACGGAGTTGCTGGTTGTCAAGACATTACAATCGACCCACCTTACCGTGAATGGTCTCGAATCCTTCAAAGTGGTAGCGGTAATGATAACGAAGGAGAGGTGGCAATATCTGCACCAATTGTCATTGATTTAGATGGAGAAAATGAACCTGAATTGTTGGTGGCTTATGGTGAGCGAATTTTTGCTTTTGATGGAAGCACTGGAATTTCCTCGGATATTGGTGTTGGCTGGTCCGCACCTATTGACGTCCCTCACAGAACATGGGCATCACCAGCGGTAGCAGACATGGATGGCGATGGATATCTCGATATCTTAATCGGTGACATGCTAATTAGTGAGGCTAAATCTGATTTAGCTCCAATCTCAGACGGAAGAGGAATTGGATTTACTCCAACAGACCCAGATCCGGGAGAAATGGTCACAATATCTGGCCAATACTCAAACATCGGCATTGTAGACACGGATGAACCCGTAACAGCGGTTTTGATGATGGATGGTGTGGAAATAAAACGACATAGAGTAAATGTGGTTGAATCTGTGGCTCCGTCTGGTGAAGGGGGACCAGTTACCTTTAGCGTAGATGTTGAAGCGACTTTAGGCGTTCATAACGTCGAATTGATTCTAGATATCAATAGCAACTTAACACAGACAAGAACCAATAATGACAATTTTAGCACAACTTTGACTGTTCTTGAACCATACGTAGCCCAAATCCAAACGCCCTCTGAAATACCAAGGGCTTTGCCTGGAAACTCGAAAAGCGTCAACGTAACCATTACTAGTATAGGAAGTCGAAGTGCAGCATGGACTTTGGACTATAATGATACCAATTTACCACCAGGATGGTCATTCAATCCGAAGGACCAAAATGATCTATTTTTGACATTAGAGTCCGGTGAATCTAGAGTTGTTGAGTTCGAATTCTTCGTTCCCGGTGATGCTATGGGCTCAGATGATGCACAAATTCCGCTTACTCTATCCCTAGATCAAGACCCAAGCATCAAATCTACAGCCACACTTCAATTAGAGGTTGAGAGAACAAGAGGATTGTCTCTCCAAGGCGCAACTGGGTTGCCATCTGGAGTAGGATTTGGAAGGCCAGGGGATGTAGCACATGTTTGGTTATTGGTTGAAAATGTAGGCAATGCACAAGAGACCACTGAAATACAATGGTCATCAAACACATGGACAACGTCAACTGCAATCGTTGATTACGATGGAAATACACAATTTGGTATTGAACTAGGACCTAGTGTTTTGAAAGAATACCTAATCGAAGTCGATATACCAAGCTCAAAGCAACCCGGCGAATCGACATCAGCCGTTCTGACTCTCTGTATTGGTTCAGGGTCAGAAGAAATCTGTGAAGATTTTTCAGTTACGATTTACGCTAGTGATACTGCGTCAGATATTCCACACATTAGAACAATACCATCTACAGGACTAATGTGGGACATTGAGGCAAATTACGATGGTACAACCCTTGTATGGGACATGTCCTCTGCAGGGATGCTCAAAGCAGGGTGGAACTGGAGTGCAACTGGTGATTTATCTATCAATGGAACCATGTTGGAAATGAATGGACAAAATGGCCAACTACATCTTGACTTGCCATTTGATGCTCCACCAATGCGTCATTTCTTCAACCAAAGTGAAGCAAATTCAGACTATTCTGAACTTGCCATTTCACTCCACATTCTCCAGGTCTACAGAGCTAAGGCAGAAGTTATCACTCCCAATAATGGAGCGGTATTCAACGTTAGTGAACGCACTAAGTTGATTCTTCAATTGGAGAACCCAGGGAATGGGGAAGACACTTTCATACTCAGTGGTAACACGCTGGCAGGGAACCTATCTACGCCTCCAAATGCAACTTTCGAAATCACAAACCCAACGAGAACACTTGGTCCCGGTGCAATGAGTATGGTCCCAGTTTGGGTAACTATTCCTGAAGATGTCCCTGCAAGGGAAACATTCGGATTGATGTTCGAATGGACCAGTACAGGAGATGAAACTGTCAGCGACCTAACCAATATCACAATTGAAGTTAGACCCGACCACAGATGGGACATCGTCGTAAGAGAAGGAACGTCTTTGCAAGTAAGCCCTGGACAAGAATTGAATCTAACAATCGATTTGGCAAATGTCGGTAATTCAGACGACCAACTAACATTAACCCCCCACTTTACCCTAGATAGACAGGGAGATGATGATTCAATTTGGTCAGCAGATATATTGAATTCATCACGGTTAGACATTCTTGAAAATGAAACCCTTAATTTTGCGGTACACATACCTGAAGACTCATGGTCGGGAACAAAGGCAAATTTGACTCTACAAACATCGTCTAGTGGATTTGAAATCGACTATGATATATCGTTAATCATTGAAGTTTTGCCAGTATCTGGTTGGAGAATAGACCTGTCCAACACATCTCTTGAGGTTGCACCCGCAGGAGGCGTACTGGAGTTAATTATTGAACAAAAAGGAAATTCCCCTGCTGAACCGTACTTCGCAAAAGCTGGTGATGGTTGGAATGTAAGTTTACCTGAATTTGCAGATGCAATAGATCCCGGAAAATCTGGTCTAATCAACATAACGGTATATCCACCAGAAGACTCAGTTGCGGGAGAGGTTGGTGTGATAAGTATTGTAATTTCTAATGGGGATGGTTCCGGACAGGTTATCGAGGAAGTTCCTGTTAGAGTAGGTTCTGAACCCGGTGTTGTAATCGATTCCAAAGACCATTGGAAGGTAAGAGAAGGAGTTGCATCTTGGCCTACTGCTTGGATTGAGAATACAGGCAATGACGTTGCGATAATGGACATCTCATTGAATAATCTGCCGAGCGGGTGGGTGTTATCTGGAGAAAATGTAATTGTTGTTGCACCATCTGAAATCAAAGGACTTCCAATTCAAATTACCCCAGCAAATTCTTGGAATGGTAACAATATACAACTTGAGATTGAATTAACTCACCAAGTGTTAGGCACGATACTGCATCCAATTACAGTCAATCTAAGCGACACTGTCCTAACATCCAGCCCAGTGCATACTGGAAGGTCAGGAGAAAAAGTCTCCATCACTACAGATTCTGCTACGAATGGGATCGAAACCTCTCTTGTTCCACTGCCAAATTCACGTTCAAATACAACCCACAACGGAATGTCTCTGCATCTCGTAGGCATACCATCCCCAATTCACACTGCGGATTGTGACAACACATTTGGCAACCTTGATTCATTAGGAATTGAGGCAATTTCAACACAATGGGCTAGTTGTACTATCACTGCAAACATCGAACACGACCTTGTTGCAAATGTGTGGGTCAAAACCAGTACCGGAGAGATACTTGACTCATCTATTGTAAGGTTAGTTGCTAACGAGTCCTCAACCGTGAACCTGTCCGTATTTGCATGGGACCCTGAACCTGGATTAGTTAGTGTTGAGGTATTGGTAATCGACTCAAATGGACTCGAACTGTTCTCCAAAACCACGAGCCACATAGCTAGACAAAGTGGCTGGAATCTCAAAGTATCCACACTTGTTGTTGACGATAATTATGTAGATGTGGGAATCGATAGGTCGGGTTACCAAATGATGGAAGGGTCTGTATGTCAACTAGATATTGTTGTAGAAGATGGAGACTGGGACAAATCAGTAGCGCTGGACATCTATGGAAGCACATACGCACCGAGTGTGAGAATCGACAGACCTAGTGCTATTGAAGATGGTGCGGAAGTATCTGCAACGGTTTCTTGCCTCGCACCGTGGGACATTGACGACAATCCGAATGATGATTCAATGACGGTTTTTGCTAGTAATATTCCTCTTGTAAAGTATGAATCTGGGGACTTGTATTGGACATTTGGAATTGCAATTGTGATGCTAATTGTCGCTTTCTTTACAGGCCTACTAAACATTCAGCGAAGTGAAATCAAGGATTTGAAAGCTCCATCTAAGACTACAAAAGGTGAAACTAAACCATCTCCAGAGCAAAAAGAAGTTGTAGAATTGATTAACGATACTGCTGGTGATGACGATATTTCTCTGGGAGATGAGAATACTATGATAGAAATATCCAATGACTCAGAAGAGACAATGGAAGAAGAATTTATCGAACCTGAGGAAGAGGCCATAGACATAGATGATGATAGTGCAAGTGGCAGATTATCCGCCCTCAGGAAAGAGATGGCATCAGATTCTAATGAAAAACCAGAATCACGGGATGATCTCTCCAAGAGACTAGACTCATTCTTGAAGGACCGTTGACTTCATCCATTAGATACATCTCGCCAGCAATATGGAAGAGGCTATTGATGCTACCACTGCATTTTTCACAATAGACCCAATGGTTTCCGATAGATTAGAGCCAGCATTCGCTGCGATTTCAGGTAATGGCTGGTCTAAACTAATAGCCAATGATTCAGAATTGAGGTCAAGACTAGAATCACAAGGCGTAGATAATCCAGAACAACGAGATAGTATTTCCTGGGATGATGCAAATCCCTTCTTTTTATCATGCATACAACTCACTTCAATCGGTAAACCAATGCCGCTTGAGGCGGGAATATCCCGAGAAAGATTCGGAAGATTTCCATTCGGCGATGGCTCGCCAATATCCTACCTTAGAGATTGGATAAGAGATTCAAGGAGAAAGCCAGAGGTTCTTGAACAACTATCAGACTTAATGGAGAAGTTAGCGACTCGGATGAGTGGTACGAGCATGGAGAAAGGATTCGGAAGACTCGAGATGCGAGGTTGGCTTACATTAGAAGAAGTAACTGAATTGAGAAAAGCCCTGACTTCAAAGTGCTGGATGCCATCTGCTGATGAGCCACTAGATGGTGGCTGTCAAGATGCTGCAAAACATCTTGTTGCACTACTCAGAGCTGCAGAGAAAAGATACTGCGGCGTAGTTTTCCGAGTTCATATTTGATTAGAATTCCAATCCAGTAAGCCTCTCATACATCGATGCATAAAGAGCCGCTGTATCATCGATAACTTGTTGAGGTAAAGCCGGGATTGGCGGGTCCGTAGTTCCTGCTTCACGAGCAAGACGCAATTCTTCTTGGTGTCCTGTAGCAATGTAATGTTGCCTGACAAATTCTTTTGATAACTGAACAATATTTCCTTTTTCATATTCCTCAGCATCCCACCAACGGTCTTCATCTAATGTACCGAACGAGTCAACTAGTACTGGAACTCTTCCCGGTCCCAAAGCGAATTCTTTCTTACCATCAACGTGTATGAGTCCTCGCTTTAGGGCCTCTCTTTCAATCAATGCATCAACTTTGAGGACCACATCGATAAGAGAATCTAACTCTTCACCGGTAATGTTTGCAATCTCTAAGGCTTCTTCCCTGTCGATTAAACGATCGTAAGCTTCGAACTTTGTTGTAACTTCAACACAAGGTTTTGGTAACTTCGCACCTTCTTCGAGCACAGTTCCAGACTCAAAACCTAACTCCTCAACCGTGAGTTCTCCACGTTTGTAACGCCTCCAACCGGATCCTGCCAAATAGTGGCGGCATACGATTTCAAGTGGTACGAAAACCCATTCGCCATCCCTTGGAGTAGTTCCTGGCTCACGGAAAATATCGACCCTTCTTACGAGGCAGCGGTCGGGAGCATTTCTTTCAACAACGTGTGTTCTACAAATTCCTTCTTTTTCTACCAGTTCAAACCAATGGGTTGTGGTTCTGTTTAACGATTCACCTTTACGAGGGATCAGTGATGGTATAATCTGGTCAAAGACAGAAATTTGGTTAGTATAACGGAATTCAAGGATATCTGGATCATCTGTCGACCAGACTTCTTTCACTTTACCTGCATAGAGACATTCTCCCATGAGTCGTCTGCCTGCGCATAACGCCTTTCAACATTATGTCAGAAAAATCAAATTAATCCGAGCGCATCTTCAATGCGATTTAATTCAGGTCCTGTTGTTTCACGACCTGCAATCGCCCCATTATTCGATGCAGCCAAGCCTGCTCCAACATAAGGTGAACCAAAAGCAACGGTTCCGACCATAGGAGAGACTCCTAGGACATCTTCGATTACCAATACCTCATCAGGCATAACATCTGGATGAAGAAGTACGCCGTGGTCGTTTGCTACTCCAAGTGAACCTACAACATCTTCACCAGCGATTGATGAGACTGCGACTGGAATTCCAAAAACTTCAGAGATGATTTCAACCCCATCTTCCGGTATTGCTGGTGAAGCAATAGCACCGTTTTCATTGCAAAGCAATAGATTACCTGCAGTATTTACGCCACCCTCCATGACCACTACATCACCAAATGATGTGAGTATGTCAATATCTGATTCTGTAGCAATGTCTGCTACAGCTAACCCCTTAGAATTACCAGTGACTAAGGCTCCAACTAAAGTTGAGCCGCCAATTGAAAGTGGGTGACGCTCCAAGCTGAGATACTCATCAATGCGGTTCAATGCTTCATCGCTTAACTCATGAGGATGAAAAACAACGTTGCCACAAACCGCCAAATAGATTCCAACCTGGTCTGAACCAAGTACATCACTGGTAGTAATCGGCATCTGCTTTCAACTCTCTCTCCTTACTTGGGTTCATGGTTCCTTCGGAACTTAATTTGATAAAAATTGGAAAAGGCCGCATTCCGCTCATTGCGGAACACGGCCGATTCGTCGCTAGGCGACTGCGGGGATTCTTCCGAGGGAAGGAAGAGGGGCACAGTGACA
>WTIA01000141.1 GCA_011522915.1 Methanobacteriota archaeon | reverse complement strand
TTTGGTCAGCAGACCTGATTGCGTTGTTGTCTCCTCGGTTTCTTGCATATACGGTCTAAACGCTCCTGAAACCTTCCTATCATACCACTGTAGGATTCACGTAGACCAGGCGATAGAGCCTCGTGACTTGGTCAGAGAATTGGTCGCTCTTCAGTATGAGAGAACCACAACTGACTTGGAAAGGGGCCAAGTCAGGCTAAGAGGAGAAAATCTGGATGTTTGGATGCCTAGCCGTGATGACCCCTTGAGAATTCGGTTTGGATTCGATGGGGTCGAACATATCCAAATCTGTGACCCTGTTTCATGGGAAGTCCTCGATGAGTTGAATGAGGCGTGGATCCATCCAAAGGAATTCTTCATGGTATCGCCTGAGAGATTCGAAGAAGCTCTAGAAAACATCGAAATCGAACTCGATGGCAGGGTTGCTGAACTCAAGAGTGAGGGCAAGGATATCGAAGCACATAGGCTACAACAGAGAACACAATACGATCTTGAAATGCTAAGAGAGGTTGGCCACTGTACAGCTGTTGAAAATTATTCTATGCATTTTGATGGCAGAGACTATGGAGAGCGCCCATACTGCCTTTTGGATTTCTTTGCTGCGGCAGCAAAACAGTTTCACGGAGACCCGAAAAAGTTCCTCGTAATCATGGACGAATCACACGTCACGTTACCACAGGTAGGAGGCATGTATTCGGGCGATAGAAGTAGAAAATTGAACCTGATTGAGCACGGATTCCGGCTTCCGTCAGCAGCTGATAATCGCCCGCTTAAATTGAAAGAATTCCAAAGCTTAGTCCCTCAAATGCTGTATGTTAGCGCAACCCCTGGAGAAAGGGAATTATTGCACTTGTGTGAAGTTACTGGACAAGATGTACCAATCGGGCTGAGGCATGTATCTGGCGGTGGCGGTGTTGATGAGCCAGAATATTCCAAGAAGCATCCTGATTCTGAAAGCATGTACGACATGTTGCAGATGATAGATGATATTCCTAGAATGGAGATTCGGCCAACTGGATTACTGGACCCTGAAATCGAAGTTAGAGGAACTGAGGGCCAGGTCGCTGATTTACTATCTGAGATCAATGCAAGAATCGAGAAGGGTGAGAGAACTTTAGTCACGGTTCTCACTATCAAATTTGCAGAGGAGGTAGCCGTTTACCTAAACAAAATGGGCATAAAGGCTCACCACTTGCATTCCGAGATTGACACAATTGAGCGTACTGAAATCTTGAATGCGCTAAGAATAGGACATATTGACGCTATTGTCGGGATCAATCTGCTCAGAGAAGGCCTAGATATTCCGGAGGTCAGCCTTGTAGCAATATTCGATGCAGACCGCCAAGGTTTCCTTCGTAATGAGAGAAGTTTGCTGCAGACTATTGGAAGAGCAGCTAGAAATTCCAATGGGAAGGTAATCCTCTACGCAGATTCGATGAGCCCACCGATGATTGCTTCAATCAGGCAAACCCTGGAAAGAAGGGAGAGACAAATTGCTCATAATGAGAAATTTGACATCACTCCAATGACCATCAAAAAGGCACTTCCACAAATGGGAAGTGACATCGACGATTTAATTGCTGGCACTGCTGGAGGCAAGAGATTAGTCGCTTCCAAGGGAGGAAGAAAAGACGGAGATTGGGCGAGCAACTTGAGGGTTGGAGCGGGAAGGTGGACCTCCTCAAATTCGGTCACAAGCAATATTTCACAGCCAATTGAAGAATTAAATTATTCAATTGAAGAATTAAAGAAGATGATGCAACAAGCAGCCCTTGAGTTAGACTTCGAAAGAGCAGCTATGTTACGTGACAAAATCCATGAAATGGAACGGAAATGATAGTCATCGGTTTCTTATGCGAAAACCACTCGCATTACAACATGGCAATCGACCCAGAGTCATTTGATGAACCGGTTAAAGACTACGATTTCTCATCACTGACTACCCCTAGCTCGCTTATCGACCAGATGGCAACTGCTGGTGGATTCACTGCTACAAAACTTGCAAACGCCAGAGATATTCTATTGGATATGAAAAAGGAAATCGATGACGTAGAAGCAGACCCTAGTAAGGTAACCAACTGGCTTTCATTCCCTGCGTGCCTGTGCGCTACAGGAACTAGAGGATTCTTTGTTGAGGCGATAAAAAGGAAAATGTTCAATGTCGTTTCTACAACCTGTGGAATGCTTGACCATGACATTGCAAGAGCATACAAACACTACTATCACGGAGCCTTTGAATTGGACGACATAGAACTTGGTGAACATGAATTAATGCGCCTTGGTAACGTCATTGTTCCAAACGCCAGTTATGGGGAAATCATAGAAGCCGTGGTGCTTCCTGTCCTCGAGGATATCAGAAGTGATAGGCTTGCTGAAACGGGTAGGGAAGGTGCAGATGCTTGGGTAGGATTCGGTTCAATTCACCTAGTTTGGGAATTAGGAAAGCGAATAGGCACGCCAGATTCGCTGATTTATTGGGCTTACAAGAACCAAATCCCAGTATGTATTCCCGGAATAACCGATGGAAGCATAGGCGCTCAGTTGTTCATGTTTAGACAAAAATATCGTGATTTCCACATCGACACCCTTGCTGATGAACAGGTGATGAGCGACCTAACTTGGGACGTTGAGAAATCGAACGCCCTCATGGTTGGCGGTGGGATCTCCAAACATCACGTAATTTGGTGGAATCAATACCGTGGTGGCCTAGATTCTGCAATCTACATTACAACCGCTCCGGAGCATGACGGTAGCCTTTCCGGCGCTCGCTTACGTGAAGCGATTAGTTGGGGTAAAATGAGACCTGAGGCACCAAACGTTTGCGTTGAAGGCGATGCATCTGTACTATTACCACTACTTGGAGCGGATTTATTCAAAGACTGATTGTCTCGAATTATTATGACCTACCTATTCTTTCCAATTTCCGTGGAAGTTCTCTGCATTGTCAACTCGAATGAATAAGTCAAGTGAGGACCATACTAGGCTGTTGAAACCGCTAGCCATTCCCTCTTGGCCACCAGCCTTAGCTGTCATGAATTCGAGAGTGTCAGATGGTGAGTGCCATTCCTGCCAGAATGAGATATCTCCACCAGGGCTAAAGAAATTGAATGTTGGATAGCCTGCGCTGAAGAATGAACAATGGTCTGATGCACAAGACTCGGCGATTTGCCAATTGATTGGATTTCCTTCAGTAGGCTCGTAAGCCAAATCTTCGTCGATGGTTGTACCAACCCATTCCATCATCCTCTCCATGTTTTCTTGACTCGCACCTGCAATACTAATTTGCCAGTCATACTTTGTTGGCTCGAATAAATCACCGGTTAATGGGTCAATAATTGGCTCTGTTAGAGGAGTAATTGGATAATTCAAAGACACCATGTCAAAATTCATGTATGCACGCACAGAGACATTTTCTGGAAGATTTGCAACGTATGCTCTTGAACCTAGTAGCCCTTCTTCCTCACAAGCCCAGAGTGCTGAGACTACAGTATGGTCAAATTCCATTTGTGCTAGGGCTTGCGCCATCTCTAGAGAGACTGTAGAGCCAGATGTGTCATCATTTGCTCCTTCGTTTGTTCCTCCACTCGGTGGAGTGAATGCGTATGCAATATCAAAGTGGCCACCGATTACAATGTACTCATCGGGATTGACTCTTCCCCAGTTGTATCCTACGACATTCAATTGGTCTGGATCGTCAGGATATCGGGTTATTTCCACGAAATCAAAGCCCATATCCCACATTCTTGCTTCCATTGCCATTGCTGCAGCTTCGTATGCTGCACCGCCTTCGTGTATGGAGGCAGAAGCACACCAACGATTGTTGTACTGGGAGGTTAGCATATCTATTGTGTCGTATGCTCTACGGCCATCAACCAACATCAATTCTGAACTATCTTCTAGAGGAAGAGTTGCATTCCAAACCTCGCCACCTGCAGTTATTGTCAATTGAATATCTGCTCTTTCAGAATCCATAACTAGGAAATCAAGTGTCTCTTGTGAGGCAGGGTAAGTCATGGATTCTGCGTCACGAAGCACACCAAATTCATCCAAGAAAAACAATCCCGGAGAGCGATTAACGGTCCAATCGACAGTTGAGTCTACTGCGATTGACATGTATTGACCGCGTGTTGCGCTGGAAACATCTTCAACCACTAAGGCTGGTGTGACTGATTTTTCTTCAACATCCTCGCCAAAGCAGCCGCTAAAGGACGCCAAAAAGAAAGTAAGAACAATGAAAGCCGCTCGACGCATTAAATCACCACTCACAGGGTTCTAGGTGCGTTTTTCCACCCATCAGAGGCACCAAACAATCAGGAATTCTAACCCTACCGTCCTCGATTTGGTTTTGTTCCATAATCGCAACTAGGGCACGGCTGGTAGCGACTGCTGTTGAGTTTAGGGTGTGGACAGCAGCATTACCTTCGGCTGTCCTGTAACGCATTCGCAGTCGATTTGCTTGGTAGTCAGTACAATTTGAACAAGATACGATTTCTTTGAATGCATCAGCACCTGGAAGCCACGCTTCCAAGTCATACTTTCTAGCGGCAACAGTCCCCATATCTCCTGTACAAATGTTGACTACTTCGTAATGAAGACCCAATTCATCCCACAAGTCAACACAGTTTTGCAATAAATCTTCATGGTGGTCCCATGATTCATCTGGATGTGAGATTACGATTTGTTCTATCTTCGTGAATTGGTGCACTCTCCAAATTCCACGGTCAGAAAGCCCGTGTGCGCCTACTTCTCTGCGGAAACATGCGCT